>NZ_JBDGQZ010000041.1:45003-121239 GCF_042218505.1 Halobellus sp. | reverse complement strand
TGATCTTCAGGTCGCCGCCGTAGACCAGCGTCGCGCTCGCCGCCGACTCAGGGACGCTGAAGACGAGCCACACCTCGCGGTTCTCACCCGGACCGAAGAGCCCCGCGCTCGGGAACCCAGTCGCCCCGTCGAGCGGCTGGTGGCCGTAGCGCTGCCCCGCGACTTCGACGGCGAACGCCGACTGCTTGAGTTGCGTGGGGCTCTCTTCGCTGTTCGTGGCGTTCAGCCGAATCAGTACGAACGTCTGGTTCTCGGAGGGATCGTACGTGGTGCCGTTGACCGACAGCGAGCCGACCGTCTTGGCGTTCCACCGGGCCTGAACTGTCGCGTTCGTCCCCGTGGTCGATATCGCCGAGACGTCTATCTCGTCGCCGCCGCCACCGGCAAACAGCCCGCCGCCGAGGCCGACCGCGGGGCCGACGGTCGCGCCGAGTAAGAAGGCGACGACGAGTACCACCGGGAGGAGTCCGGTCGGAACGGACCCGCCGGTCAGTCCACCGACCCGGGACCTGATGCCGTCCAACCGGGAACCGTCACCACTCTCCGCGGCCCCGTCGCTCCCACCGCTCCCGCCGCCGGACTGGCCGCCGGAATCACCCGACTCGCTGCCGCCGTCGCCACGGTCGAGTTTGGCCCGGAGTGACGCGATCGTCGCGCGCGGGCCAGGGAGTTGCGCCGCCAGCCCCTCGGGCACCGGGACGCCGGCCTCGCGGAGGCGCTCGAAGAGAACCGCGAGACCGTCGGTCGCTGTGTACTGCGCCAGAAGATCCTCGAAGCCGCCCTGTTCGACGGTGTTCGCGAGCTTCGCGCGGTTGAGGAGGTGGACGCTCCGCTGGGCGGCGAGCCGCTGGGCCTCCGGGGCGAACGCCCCCTGCGTGGCGATGACCGCCACGTCGACCCCGCGCTTCCGACAGAGCCCCACGAACTGCTTGATCTGCCGCTCGGTGACGGTCGCCGTCGTCGTGGGGAACACGTAGATGACGCCGCGCTTGCCGTCGCCGCGCTTGCCGATCACGAAGTGGGTCTCGTCGGCGCGCTCTTTGGCCGAGACCTCCCAGCCTCGCTCGCGCCAGAGGTCACTCAGGAACGAGACGAAGTCGTCGGGCTCCATCTCGGGGATCACGACGAATCACCCCGGCGGGCCAGGAACGCACCCAACGCGAGCACTGCCGCAATTCCTACTGCGGGCGACAGCGGGACGCTGGACTGCGTCGCCCCCGACGGCGGTAGCGGCGTCCGCGTCACCACGGGGTACGGCGTTGCGGTCGGTGTCGGGGTCGGGGTTCCAGTCTGTGTCGCTGTCGGCGTCTCGGTGGGGGCTGGCGGGAAGTCGACAATCGCAGTGTCGTTGACGACGTGTCCGTCGGTGGTATAGGGCTCGACGTTCGCCCGGTACGACTCGTCTTCGTCGGCCGGTACCAGTTCGGCACGGAGGCGCTGCGCCTCGAACAGCGGCGTGCTCAGTTCCGCGGTGACGTTCGCGTGTCGCCCCGGTTCGAGGTAGTCGCTGCGACCGACTGGTTCGCCCGCGGCGTCTTCCAGCCGGACGAATCCACCGTTGGGGATCTCGGCGGCACCGACCTCGATTGCCGTCCCGTTGGCAGTCTGGTTGTCGATCCGAACCGACGGGTCGGGTGCGACCAGATGCACCTTCTGTTTCGTCTGCAGGAAGTACTCTCGCACCCACAGCGTCGCGTTCGTCCCGCGCGAGACCGAGCCGAGGTCGAAGGCGGCCTCGAAGGTGCCGCTCTGGTCGACGGTGGCATCCTGCAGTTGGAGGAACGCGTTCGGGTCGGGCGAGCGGAGGCGGACCTCCAGTTCGGTGCCGGGCGCGCGATTCGTTCTACCGGCGACCGGGAACGTGGCATTGTCCCACGGATAGTGCGTCGCGTCCTCGACGGGCGACAGCGACATCGACGGCTCTTCGAGCGTGAACGTCGTCGTCGCGAGCGTTGTCTCGGATTCGACGAGGCCGCTCTCGTCGGTGAGCGTGAGCGTTGCGCGGTACCGATTTCGCCCCGACTGCGTCTCGACCGGGACTGCACTCGTGTTCCAGAGGACGTAGAGACGGTCGGTCTCGAACGACGGGAGCACCGAAACGTTTCCGCCGTCAGTCGCGACGTACTCACGGGCCAGGTGGTTCGGGCCGGGATCGGTCTGGGTGAAGTTGAGTTTGAGGCCGTTGGCGGCGGCGCCACCGGTGAGATCGCTCGCGTTTAGCGCGGTTTCGAGGCCGCTCTCCTCGAACCGGACGACGGCGTAGTCGCCACTGGCGACGATCGATCCCCCGCTCATCGCCGTTTCGAGCGGCCCCACGTCGGCGTCGCCGTCTTCGCCGCCACCGGTGTACTCCGAGGGGTCGAAAGACTCCGGCGCGCGAAAGGATGCCGCCGTGGTCTCACCGCGCGGTTCGATAGTGAGGGTACTGAGGTCCTGTTCGACGCCGCCGACCTCGAGGCGGAGGAGGTACCGCTCGGGTTCGATCGCCTCGTCGAGCGGTGGGGAGTGCAGCGTCGCCGACCCGCCGTCGATGAACTTCGTGGGGTCGGATGCGGTCGTCGCTCGCGTGTCGAGGACGACCTCGGTAGTCCCGCTGCCGGTCAGATCGACAGTGACGTTGAATCCGTACTCCGATCCGCCGATTGTGAGCGTCCCGGACCCCGAGTGCGAAACGGTGATCGTCACCTCGTTACCCCGGGTGGCGGTCAGGTTGCCCTTGGTGAACGATCCCGACACCTCTTCGGTCTGCGCTCGGACGGCGGAGTCGAGCGCCGTCGGTGCTGCCGTCCCGCTTGTGAGCCCCGCCACGGGAGAGACGCCGCTGAGGAGGAGAGCGACGACGACAGCGAGGGTGACAGTGGCGTGAGACATCGGCAGACAGTCGTCTCCCGATGCTACCCAGTACGCTACATAAAGCACTGCGGTCAAAGCATCAGATGTGATAACCGAGCGGGGGCGAGCGGGCGATGCTCAGAGCGCGCCCGGCACGACGACAGTCGCGAGGAGTCCCACGGTCCCGAGCACCCCGAGCACGACAAAGAAGGCGTTCTCCACGGCTGGATCCTCGGGTTCGATCGGCGGCCGCTCGAACGGGAGTTCACCGCCGAGTTGCCCGTCGGTCTCGTCAGTCCGACTCGGATCGCTTCTGTCTGGACTGTCGAGTCCAGCGAGCGAGCCGGGATCAGACGTTCGGGGAGTGGCGTCTGCCCGTTCGGCGTCTGTGTCAGAACCGCTCATCACCGGAAGGATGGCCGCCGGGAACAAAGGCCTACCGCTCGGGATGACCGCCAGCCTCGTCGCCGCGGTTCCGGTGGCGGATCACGTTCCCTTCGTACACGATGCCCCGTTCGGCGTGGAGCGTCACCGTCGTCCCGGGCGAGATCCCCTCTGGGAGCGGCGCGCCGGAGATCATCGGGAGTCCGAGTTCGCGCGCCACAATCGCCGGATAGCCCGTCATCCCGGGTCGCGCGTCGACGATCCCCCCGAGTCTGCCCGCGTCGCCGTCGAACTCGCCGTCGAAGTTCGCCGGCAGCGAGAGGATGGCGCCGTCGGGGAGATCCGTGAGGTCGCCGTCCGTGGAGACGGCCAGCGGGCCGGAAACCCGGCCGCCGACGACTTTGCGCCCGGTGGCGATGGCCTCGGCGGCGACGTGGAGTTTCAGCATATTCGTTGTGTTCGTTCCCTCCAGTTCGGTCATCATCCCCGAGAGGACGACGAGCGTGTCGCCGGAGGCCGCAACGCCGGTTTCGAGAGCGGCGTCCACGGCGTCGTTCATCATCTGATCGATGTCCTCGCGGTAGGAGGAGTACTCCGAGATGACGCCCCACGAGAGCGCGAGTTGGCGGCGAACCCGATCAGTGGGCGTGGTCGCAACCACGGGGACCGCCGGGCGGAACTTCGCCGTCTTTCGAGCGGTGTACCCCGATTCGGAGGCCGCGACGATGGCGCTCGCCCCGACGTCGCGTGCGAGATATCGTGCCGAGCGGGCGAGCGCTTCGGTTCTGGAGTCCTCATCCGAGGTCGGGATGCGTCGTTCTCTCCCGTCGGCGTACTCGTCGCTGGCTTCGACCTGCCGGACGATTCGGTCCATCGTCTCGACCACCCTGACGGGGTCGTCACCGATGGCGGTCTCACCGGACAGCATCACGGCATCGGTGCCGTCAAGTACGGCGTTGGCAACGTCGGAGGCCTCCGCGCGCGTCGGCCGGCGGGCGTGGACCATCGAATCCAGCATCTCCGTCGCGGTGATGACGGGCGTGCCCGTCTCGTGACACCGGCGGATGATCCGCTTTTGGATGATCGGCACGTCCTCGAGCGGCATCTCGACCCCGAGGTCACCCCGCGCGACCATCACGCCATACGCGGCGTCGATGATCTCGTCGAGGTTTTCGACCGCCCCGGCGCGCTCGATTTTGGCGACGATTGGAATGTCCGCGCCGAGGTCGTCCAGCGCGTCGTTGATCGTGAAGACGTCCGCCGCCGAGCGGACGAACGAGGCCGCGACGAAGTCGGCCTCGGTCTCGGCGGCGACGCGGAGTTCCTCGCGGTCCGTCTCGGTGATCAGGTCGATGTCGAGGTCGACGCCAGGGAGGTTGACGCCTTTTCGCCCGGGGAGTTCTCCGCCGGAGTTGATCCGCGCGGCGACAGTATCGCCGTCGACGCGCCGAACGGTCGCCTCGATCCGCCCGTCGTCGAGGAGGATTCTGTCGTCGGGTTCGGCGGCCGCAATGGAGTACGAAAGCCCGACAGTCTTCGGCGTCGCTTCCTCGCCTTCGACGAACTGGACCTCGGAACCGGTTTCGAGATAGATGGGCTCGTCCAGCGGCGCAGTCCGGACCTCCGGACCTTGCAGGTCGACCATCGCTGCGACTGGACGCGTCGTGACCTCGTCGGCCGCGCGGATCCGCCGGATCACCTCCCGGCGATGCGCCGGCGTCCCGTGGCTCGCGTTGAGCCGCGCGACGCTCATCCCCGCGTCCGCGAGAGCCCGTATCGTCGATTCCTCGTCGGACGCCGGGCCGAGCGTACAGACGATTTTCGCGTTACGCATAGCCACGTATACTCGATACCGAGTTAAAAAGACCGCCGGTGCCGGGTCGTGGGTAAACAATTCGGGGCGGCCGCCGCTCGCAGTTCGCGCAGACGGCCCGCCAGTCGGCTACTTGATCTTCGTGCCCGGTTCGGCGTCGCTCTGCGTGGTCAGCAGGTCGGCCTGCTCGCCCGCGGCGAGAAGCATCCCGTTGGATTCGACGCCGAACAGTTCGGCCTTCTCGAGGTTGGCGACAACGACGATCCGCGTGCCGGGGAGCGAGTCGAGGTCGTGGAGTTGCTTGATACCGGCGACGATCTGGCGCTCCTCGACGCCGATGTCGACGGTGAGTTTCGCGAGTTTGTCCGCGCCCTCGACGCCCTCGGCCGCGAGAATCTCGCCGACTCTGATGTCGAGGTCTTGGAAGTCCTCGAAGCCGATCCGCTCGTCGGCGATCGGTTCGAGGTCGGTTGCCGCGTCGCCGTCGTCGGACGCGACGTCGTCACCTTCCGTCTCGGCCTCGTCGTCGGCCGTGGCCTCGGCGACGCGCGACTCCAGTTTCTCGTTCAGTTCATCGACGCGTTCCTCGGGGATCTTCTCGAAGAGTTCGTCGGGTTCGCCGAACTCGTCGCCGGGCGCGTCGAGCGCGGCATCGACCGCGACCGTGTGGACGTCGCCGTCGGCGTCGAGGTCGTCCCAGAGGCGCGCCGCCGTCTCGGGAACGACGGGCTCGAAGAGGACGGCGACCGCTGCCGCGATCTGGACGCAGTCGCGGATGACCTGCGCCTTCTCGGGGTCGTCGTCGTCGAGTTTCCAGGGCTCGTTCCGCTGAATGTACTCGTTGCCGAACTGTGCGAGCCGAACTGCGCTCTCGCCGACGTCCCGGACCGAATAGTCGTTGACGCCGGCTTCGAACTCGTCGATGGCCGTCTCGATCCGCTCACGGACTTCGGCCGAGAGGTCGGCCTCGGGCGTGCCGCCGAACTCCCGGGCGGCAAAGAGCAGCGAGCGGTAGACGAAGTTGCCGACGGTGCCGACCAGTTCGTTGTTCACGCGCTCGCGGAACCGCGCCCACGAGAAGTCGACGTCCTGCTGGAAACCGCCGTTGGTTGCGAGATAGTACCGGAGCAGGTCGGGACGGAAGCCCTCCTGCAAGTATTCGTCGGCCCAGACGGCACGGTTCCGCGAGGTCGAGAAGCCCTTGCCTTCGAGGGTGATGAATCCGGACGCCATCACGGCTCTGGGCTCGGTGTAGTCGGCCGCGTGGAGCATCGCCGGCCAGAAGACGGTGTGGTGCTGGATGATGTCCCGGCCGATGATGTGGACGATTTCACCGTCGTCGCGCCACACCTGCTCCCAGTCGAAGGCGTCGCTTCCGACGCGCGCTGTGAACTGTTTCGTCGAAGAGATGTACTCGATCGGCGCGTCAACCCAGACGTAGAGGACCAGTTCCTCGTCGTCGGGGTAGTCGACGCCCCAGTCCATATCTCGGGTGATGCACCAGTCTTTGAGTTCGCCCTCGACCCACTCGCGGGGTTGATTCTGCGCGTTCGAGGTGCCCTCAAGTCTGTCGAGGAAGCCCGAGAGATACTCCTGAAGGTCGGAGACGCCGAAGAACTTGTGTTCGCGCTCGTGGTACTCGGCGGGGTTGCCCGTGATCGTCGAGACGGGGTCCTCGATCTCGCCGGGTTCGAGGTGACGGCCGCACCCTTCGTCGCACTCGTCGCCGCGGGCGTGTTCACCGCAGTACGGACAGGCACCCTCGACGAAGCGATCGGGCAGCCACTGATCCGCCTCGGGATCGTAGGCGACGGGGATCTCCCTCTCGTAGACGTAGCCCTCCGACTCCAGCGTGCGGACGACGTCCTGGGTCGTCTCGACGTTGGTCTCGTCGTGAGTGTGGCCGTAGTTGTCGAACTCGACGTCGAACTTCGGGAACGTCGTCTCGTACTCCTCGTGATGTCGCAGGGCGAACTCCTCGGGCGTGACGCCCTCCCGCTCGGCGTTGACCGCGACGGGGGTCCCGTGCATATCCGATCCCGAGACGAACGCGGTCTCCTGACCGAGTCGCTTCAGCGCGCGGCTGTAGATGTCGCCACCGACGTAGGTGCGGAGGTGACCGATGTGCAGGTCGCCGTTGGCGTACGGCAACCCGCAGGTCACCACCGTGGGGTCGTCGGTGGGGAAGTCCTCGTGGCTCATACTGGGTGATGGAAACGGCGACACCAAAATCCCGCTGGTTCGAAGTCGACCGAAACCGATGCGCCGCCGGCCGACGTCACACGATCGACAGGACGGTCCCGACGCCGACGAGCGTCACGACCAGGCGGCCGACGCTGCCGGCGAACGTCGCGGCCGCGAACTTCGCGTAGTCCTCTTCGAGGACGGCGAACGCGTAGATCGACAGCGTATCCGGGAAGAAGGGGACCGAGAGCGCCATCGCGAGTCCGGCGTACCCCCACCGCTGGGCGATCTCGACGGTCCGACGCTCGGACCATCCGATGATGTCGAAGCGGGAGTTCCGCAGGAAGCGGATCACTGGGCCGGCTTCCTTGACCTCCTGGCCGATGTGAAACGCGAAAACGCTGCCTGCGGCCTTACCCGTCGCACTCGCCAGGATAATGACCGTAAGTCGCCCGCCTTCGCCGAGTCCGAGGTTGAGCGGCGCAAGCAGCACGACCTCACTCACGCCGGGGAGCGCAAACGCGATCAGGAACGAGTAAACGAAGATGATCCCGACGCCGGGCCAACCCGTCGCGGTTTCGACTGCGGAGGAGAGCCAGCCGAACTTCGGCCATAGATCGCTCGCGACGGCGAGACCGGCGGGGCCGGCCGTCTCTACGAGGGGCTCGAAGGTTGCGACCACAGCGGGGACAGACACGTATGAATGGGAGTGAGACACACGAGGGGGTAAGTCTTGAGTTTCGGGTGCGGCCGGCGTGGGCTTCTCGCCCGGGTCGAGAAGCGGCGTCCGGACTCGTCGCGGTCCCGATAAGCGGCTCGAAGCAAGGCGCCCACCGCCAGCCACGCACCTACCGCACGTCGTCGAGGTCGGCGAGGAAGGGCTGCAGCACGCTCTGTGTGACGTGCGGCATCAGGACGACGCGTGCGAACCCGGATCCGGTCCGCGAGAGCCGCCAGCCGCGGTCACGAAGCGCGTCGAACGTCGCGGGAGCGACGTCGGCGACGACAATCGGAAGTTCCACCTCGGGGACGTCGTAGTCGCGGTCCCGGAGTTCGTCGGCGAACCAGGCCGCGAGTCGATCGGCCCGCTCGTGCTCCCGGCGATAGCCGTCCGGCCACAGGTGCTCGATGGCCGCGGCGGCGCTCGCGACGCCCGCACCGCTTCGCGTGCCCGTGAGCGACGCCTGCGACGTGGACTCCAGATACGGAGTATCGACCGCGAGCGCGTCCATCCCCTCGGGATCCCGAAACAGGAGGCCGCCAGCGGGGATGGCCGCCCGGCCGCACTTGTGAGGATCGATCGTCAGCGAGTCGATGCCGGCGTGAGCGAAGTTCCAGGCGTAGTCGGTGAACGGGAGGAGGAAGCCGCCCCAGGCGGCGTCGACGTGGCAGTACGCCCCCTCGTCGTGAGCGATTGCCGCGAGTTCCGGAATCGGATCGACGCGGCCGTACTCGGTGCTGCCGGCGATGCCGACGACCAGAACGGTCTTCTCGTCGACGGCGGCCGCGACGCCCTCGAGGTCGGCACGATGGTCCGCGTCGGTCGGAACCGATCGGAGTTCGACGTCGAGGAGGTCGGCGGCCTTCGTGAATGAAAAATGCGCGCTCTCGGGGACGACGACGTTCGCCTCCTCGACGGCGCACCGCTCTCGCGCTGAACGGACGGCCTGGATGTTCGCCTCGGTACCGCCGCTTGTCACGTAGCCGTGCGGCTCGGCGCCCGCGTCGCGGAGACCCTCGCTGCCCCCCAGCAGGTCGGTCTCGGTGAGGGCGCGATCGACCGTCTGGGAGTCGTCGGGTTCCGACGTTCCCTCCGGCGGGGCTGGCTGTGGCGGGACGTCGAGACCGGCCAGTCGGCCGAGTTCGGTGACGACGCGCGCCTCAAGTCGGGCGATGTCGGCGTAGGTCGCCGGGTCGCCCGGATTCGTCGCGAGAAATCGCTCTGCGGCCTCCCTCGCGACAGGATGTGGTTCGGTACACATCGACGAGAGAACGCGGTCAAAGGTCTGCGGGGCCGCCCGCTGCATACCACTTTGTATCGTCCCGTCGCGTTTAGGTATTCTGTTCCGGGAAAAGCAGGGTATGGCCGGAAACGGATCGACCAGCAGCAGGTGGCGGGTGTCCGCGACGTGTTCATCCGGATCGGTCCGGACTCGGGGGCCGCGGATCCGGCGTCTCGATTACCGAGACGGGAGGGGGACTGTGTCTCCTCAGCGGACGGAGTCGAGAAGGAGTCGTTGTTCGACCCGCTTGACTTCGTGTTGGACATCGCGGACGGCGTCGATGTTGGCCGACACCGAAGAGACGCCCTTCTCGACGAGGAACTGGACCATCTGCGGCTTCGAGGCGGCCTGCCCACAGATGCTCGTCTTCACGTCCAGTTCGCGGCACGTCTCGATGGTATCGCCGATCAGTTTCAGGACTGCCGGGTGCAGTTCGTCGAAACGGCCAGCGACCCGCTCGTTGTTGCGGTCGACCGCGAGCGTGTACTGCGTGAGATCGTTCGTTCCGAAGGAGATGAAATCGATTCCCTCGGCGGCCATCGACTCGACTCCGAGTGCCGCTGCAGGCGTCTCGACCATCACGCCCCAGGTTCGCTTGCGGGGGTCGACGCCGGCCTCCTGCATCAGGTCTCGGGCTCGGGCGACCTCCTCGGCGTCGTTGACCAGCGGGAACATCACCTCGACGTTGTCGTAGCCCATATCGAAGATCCGGCGGAACGCCGCGAGTTCGTGTTTGAACAGGTCGGGATTCTCGAGCGAACGGCGGATACCGCGGTACCCGAGCATCGGATTGTGCTCTTTCGGTTCGTCGTCGCCGCCCTCCAGTTGCCGGAACTCGTCGGTCGGCGCATCGAGCGTCCGGACGCGAACGGGCCGCGGGTAGAACTCCTCTGCCGCCGTCCGGATCCCGTCGACGAGTTCGTCGACGTACGCGCGCTCGCCGTTTTCGGCGATGTACTTCGTGGGCGTCTGACCGAGTGAGAGAACCATATGCTCGGTTCGCAGGAGCCCGACCCCGTCCGCCCCGGTCGCAGCGGCCCGCTCGGCCGCCTCGGGAATCGAGACGTTGACTTTCACTTCGGTCGCCGTCATCGGTTTGACGGGCGTCTTCGGGCGCGCCTCCTCGATGGGTTCGAACTCTTCTTGGGGCGGTTCGGTCCCCTCACGAACGGTTCCCTTGTCGCCGTCAATTGTGATCGACTGGCCGTCTTCGAGTTGACGCGTCGCCGACCCCGCGCCGACGACGGCGGGAACGCCGAGTTCGCGGGAAATGATGGCGGCGTGAGAGGTCATCCCGCCCTCGTCGGTGACGATTCCCGCGGCCCGCTTCATCGCGGGAACCATATCGGGCATTGTCATCTCGGTCACGATGATGTCTCCGTCGCCGACCTGGTCAAGATGGTCGAGTTTCGTGACGATCCGGGCCTTACCGGAAACGATGCCGGGGCTAGATCCGAGCCCCCGGAAGAGCACGTCGCCCGAGTCCTTTTCTTCGGCAACCGAAGCCGACCCTCCGTCGGCATCCGCTTTCACGTCCGCGTCCGCGATGGCCGCCCCGTCGTCGTCGATGGTGGTGATCGGGCGCGACTGCAACATATAGATCTTGCCCTCGTGTACGGCCCACTCAACGTCTTGGGGCGTTTCGTAGTGGTCCTCGACGCGCTCGCCGAGTTCGACGAGTTCGTCGATTTCCTCGTCAGTGAGCACGCGGACGCTCCGCTTGTCGTCGGGGACCGGTTGCTCGATTGTCTCGCCGGTCTCCTCGTCTTTGAGCATCATCATCTTCTTGTCGGCGACAGTGATCGTCTCCACCCCGTTGGTCTCGCGATCGATGACGTAGTTGTCCGGCGAGACCGATCCGGAGACGACCGCTTCGCCGAGCCCCCACGCAGCCTCGATGATGATCTGCGATTCGCCCGTCGAGGGATGCGAGGTAAAGAGCACGCCTGACTTCTCGGCGTCGACCATCTCCTGGACGACGACCGCGATGTCGACCTTCTCGTGGGGGAAGCCCTGGCGGTTGCGGTAGTAGATAGCGCGCTGTGAGAAGAGCGATGCCCAGCACTCTTTGACGCGCTCGACGAGGGCGTCCTCCTGGACGTTCAGGAAGGTCTCTTGCTGCCCCGCAAACGACGCATCGGGGAGATCCTCCGCCGTCGCCGACGAGCGGACGGCGACGAACCGTTCCCCGTCTCCGAGGTTGCGATACGCCGAGAGGATTCCATCTCTGACGTCGTCGGGGACGGGCGTCTCCACAATGAGTTCGTGAGCGCGCTCGTGCGCCTCGCGCAGTGCCTCGGTGTTCTCGTGGTCGACATCGACGGCCGCGAACAGTTCCTCGTCGATGCCAGCGTCCTCGATGAAATCGCGGTACGTCCCGGCGGTCACCACGAACCCCGACGGGACGGGGAGCCCCGCAGCGGTGAGCTCGCCCAGCGAAGCCCCCTTCCCGCCGACGTTATCGATGTCGGTGGACCGCACGTCGTCCAGCCAAGCTACAGCCATTAACGTCTGTACGTCCTCAGATGATCCTAAAGTACTTTCCGAAGATTGCAACGATGAATCAAACAAACTCGAATCCGAGTATGCATTTGCACTGACATCGGTCGGCCGTATGCCGCCCGTCGCGAACCGCCCGGCCCAGGGCGAGAAGTTCTTTAGTGAGCCACTCCAGCGTCTAATCGTGCTCCCGGAGTGGGTCTCGCTGTTGCCGCCGTGGCTTGTCTTCGGACTACTCGGCGGTAGTGCCGCCTCCGCAGTCGCGGCCGGTGTCTTCTTGATCGGCGGTCGCCTGCTCCCCGGAGAACCGGTGACGTCGAGCCAGCGGATCGACGGCCCGACGCGCCGACGCGTCGAGATCCGCCGATATCTCCGCAACATCGGCGAACCGTTCACCGAGGATCACGAGCAGCACGGCGAGACAGTCGAGTTCTATTTGCCCGAACGGGACGTCGCTCTCACGTTCGACGCGCGAGCGTACTTCCGGTTGGAGCGGAACGGGACCTACACGATCCTGTGTGAGCACGAGATGCCGGTGCACGCACTCGGTCGTCGGTTGCCGTTCGAGGTCCCGACCATCGGCACCGAGTCCACGGCCACGAGCGACGACCCCATCGAAGAAGCGTTCGCGTATCTCGACCTCTCGCGGCCGGCGACGACCGAGGAGGTCAGAGACGCCTACCGGAGTCGGGTGCTCTCGGTCCACCCAGACCACGGGGGCTCACAGGCGGAGTTCAAGCGGCTGCAAGAGGCGTACGCGACAGCCCGCGAACACGCGGCTGAATGAGGCGAGGGGTTATATACGAGAGCGCGGCCAGACCCCGCGTGACCTGAGCGAGACCACGGCGCGTGCAGCGGGAGCGCGGTGCGCCGCGCCGTCAACGTCGACACGGGCGGGACGCGTGTCGACCGAGCACCGCCTGTTCGCCACAAACGGACAGTCGTGACGCTGCGATGCGCTCTGCGGACACTCGGCGCTGTACTGGGGAACGGCACCGAGCAACGGCGCAGCGCTGTTTCAGCACGGTTCGGTCGGCGTCAGGAGTCCGGGGCGGCGAGTTCACTGGGTCGATCGGGTCGACTCCTCGCCGTCACGGCCTGAGGTCGGGGCATCGGACACCTCGTAGGGGAGGTCGCCGTCGCGGAGCGCGTCGGTCACGCGGCCAACCGAATCAGGGGTCGTGACGACGACGTCAGCGTCGGCACAGCGATCGGCGAGTTCGGCAGTCACCACTGTGTCGCTGCCGCCGGAACGAGCCGCAAACACCTGGATCACAGTGACGGAGCCGGAGTCGATCTCGATGATACCCCCGAATCTGGTGACGCTCACGTCGTCGCCCGCGTCCGCGACAGTCGTAACCACGCCGGTCGCGGGGCCCCGTATCGCCCGGTGATGCGTGTAGCAAGCCGTCGCGGAGCGACAGCGTCACCGTCTCCCCCGCCTCTACAGGCGCTGTCGCGATTACAGCGTCCTCCTGCACGCTCTCGAGAACGTCGTCGGTGACGTGTTCGGCGAACCGGCGGAGTCCTCGCGCCTGCTGGAAGAGCCAGTCGAGGCCCTCCTTACTCACGCGGTATCGCGAGCAGGCTTCCTTCTCGACGTACTCGTCGTCTATGAGTTCGTGAATGTGCTCGCTGACGGTCTGACTCGTCACGCCGACCGCCTCGGCCATTTCGCCTTGACTCACCGCCGGTTGTCGATCCGCAATCTCGACGAGAATGCCAAACCGGGTCGCGGTTCGCTTATTTTCCAGGGCACCGCTCATACTCTCGCATCGGTCGCCGCGAGAAAATCCCCGCGGGTCGGTGTGTCGCGCGTCGATTCCCCCGAACCGGCGGGAGCAATGCTCGTCGCTGGAGCCGCTGGGGATTTGTCGCTGCGCGTCCAAGGAGTGCCGTGGACGGAATCGAGTTCCGAACGCGGGCGGCGTTCGTCGAGGATCCAGCGACGCTCGTCGTCGCCGATCTACACGCCGGACGGGCCGACGCGTCGGGGGTCGCGTTCCCAATCGGCGAGCGACGCGATCTGACTGAGCGTCTGCAGTCGCTGCTCGACGAGTTCGAGCCGGAAACGGTCGTCTTCGCCGGCGACGTCCTCCACCAGTACGGAACAGTCACAAAGCGGAGTCGCGGGACTGTCAGCGCGCTCGCGGACGCCTGCCGGACCGTTAGAGCGACTCCAGTGTTCGTCCGTGGGAACCATGATACGGCCCTGGACACGATCGGCGAGGAGGTTCACGAGACCTTCGTGGTCAGCGACGACCCGCGAACGGTCGTCTGCCACGGACACGAAACGCCCGCGATCGATGCGGAGCGCTACCTCGTCGGCCACGATCATCCGGCGATCACGATCGAGGGGCGAAAGCGGCCCTGCTTTCTGGACGCACCGGACGCGTTCCAGCAGGCTGACGTCCTGATGCTCCCGGCGTTCTCGCGGGTCGCATCCGGCGTCGTGGTCAACAACGCGCGCGGATCAGACCTGCAGTCGCCCCTGCTCACCCAGGTCGGCGACGCGCGGCCGATCGTCTACGACGACGGAAGCGGCGAGGCGCTCACCTTTCCGCCGCTCGATTCGTTCCGCCGACTGTTGTAGGCGCGTGGCAGCGTCACAGATCCCGCTCGACTGCTCTCGCCGCCTCGCGACCGCTCCGCATCGCGCCCTGAATCGCCGACCACGCGGTGTAGTCACCGGCCAGGTACGTCCGGCCGCCGGCCGCCCTGACGTCGGGAAGATCCTCGTGAATCCCCGGGGGCTGATCGAACTGCGCGAACTCGATCTGGTGTGTGTGGATGGGCTCTAACTCTCCAAAGTCCCGATCGGGGTACCACGATTCGAGCGTCAGTCGTGTCTCCTCTGTGAGTGCCGCCTCGTCGCGGTCGAACGCGGCGTCCTCGAGAAAGGTCGCATTCAGGAGCACCGATCCGTCCGGTGCGTACTCCGGTGCGACCTCAGACATCGGCACGATAGTGTTCGGCGATGGATCGCCCGCGTTGAGCAGTATTTTCCGGCGCGTGGTCGGCGCGGCTTCACTCGGAAGTCGGTAGTGCTGCGTCACACAACTTCGCGCGTCTATCGGAATCGATTCGGTGCCCGTCAGCCGCCGGGCCGTCTTCGGATCGGTCGCGACGATGACGGCGTCAACCTCGATGGACTCGTCGTCGGTCTCGACAGCAACGCCGTTGTCGTGTTCGGTCAACCTGACGACGCGCTCACCGAGGCGGATCGACGCGCCGGCGCTGCGGGCCGCATCGGCCAGCTGCTCGGGAATCGCCTGCATTCCTCGAGCCGGAAGCGCGATTCGGCCATCGGAGAGCGACTTGAACGTGTACTCGAAGACGCGCTTGGACGTCGAGAGCGACCGATCGAGGGTAATTCCGCCATAAAACGGGGCGACGAAGTTCTCGATGTAGGACTCCGAGAACCCCCACTCTCGGAGATACGCGCGGATCGGTTTGTCCGCGCTCCGGAAGATTTCGGCCTCGGTTCGCGTGCCGACGTGCTGTCTGAGCAGCAGCGTCCGGACCTTGTCAGTCTGGGTTACCTCGTCGTTCCGGAGCGACGCCAACGCCGACTGCGGGTCCCGAAGGGGGTCCGAGAGCGTAGAGCGCGACCCGGGACGGGCGATGACCGCTCCCGGGGTGAAGTATCGGAGATCGAGGGGGTCGAGATCGAGTTCGGACTGGACGGCCGGATACCTGGTGAAGAGGACCTGGAATCCCCGATCGAGCGTGAACCCCGCTCGGTGCTCGGTTCGGACCCGGCCGCCGACCGACTCCCGACGCTCGAACAGCGTCACGTCCGCGTCGCTGGTGGCGAGCCGGCGGGTCGCGACGAGTCCGGCGAGTCCACCGCCGACGACCGCGACGGAATCAGCAGTCATATTCGGACGTTTTGCCGGCACGCACAAAGAGACTACGAGTGGCGGACGGCGAGGGTGGCGTGCGCCACTACGGGAGGTGAGTGATCGTCGGCGGTAGCCGAGCAACCGCCGTGGAAGCCTTGCAGTGTCCCGCCGAAACCCCGGCCGATGAATAGGGATTTGAGCGTCGGACCGAACGTCGAGGTATGGAAACGAACGAGGCGTTTCTCGGCCTCCGGTGCACGGCGACCGAGGAGCGATACGACGCGACGGCGACAGGTGCGAGCGAGGCGGGTGCGCGACTGGAAGCGGCGTACGCCTACGACGCCGTCGACTGGGGCGACGACGCGCTCGGCAGTACGCCGCGGTCGATGTGGCGGTACGCGGATCTTCTCGCCTTCGAAGACCCGGTGACATCGGGGGAGGGCGGCACGCCGCTGGTGTCGGCCCCGACGCTCGCCGCGGAGGCCGACGTCGGGAGTCTCGAAATCAAAGACGAGAGCCGGAATCCGACGGGAACGGTCCTGGATCGCGGCCTCGCGACCGCGGTGACGGCAGCGCGAGAGGCCGACGCGGACCTCGTCGCGCTCGCAGCCCCGGGGAACGCGGGGCAGTCTGCCGCCGCCTACGCGGGGATGGCCGACCTCCGATCGTACGCGTTCGTCCCCTCGCGCGCGCCGTTCTCGAACAAGGCGATGGTGAACGTCCACGGCGGTGAGATGCGAGTCGCGGGCGGTCGCTATCCGGACGCCGAGTCCGCGCTCGACGACCAGTTACAGTCGGCGTGGTACACGCTGCAGGAGTTCGACAACCCACACCGTCACGACGGACTCAAGACAGTTGCCTTCGAGATCGCCGAGTCGATGGCGTGGACGACGCCGGATGCCGTCGTCGTTCCCGCCGGCACCGGCGAAGTCGTCGCGGGGGTCATCAAGGGGTTCCGGGAACTCGAATCGATCGGGATGACCGAGTCGCTGCCAGCGGTCTACGCCGCGCAGCCGTCCGGGTGTGCGCCGCTCGTGGCCGCCGCCGAACGGGGCGACGACGAGGTCGAGGCCTGGTCCTCGCCGGATACGATTGTCGGCGAACTGGAGATTCCGTCGCCGAAGGGCGGGGCCGCAGCGCTCGACGCCGTCGCCGAGACTGACGGGCAGTTCGTCGCCGTCGGCGACGATGACAGCCTCGAGAGCGCCGTCGTCGCCGCACAGGAGGCGGGGGTGGAGGTCGGGGCGGCGGGCGGTGTGGCGCTCGCGGCCGCCGGACAACTCGGCGATGATGGGGTCCTCAGCGCCGACGATCACGTGATCGTGCTCAACACCGAATCCGGGACGAAAACCGCAGACGTGCTTCGAAGCCACCTGATGGGCAAGGGAATCTGACGGCGAGGCCGGATCCGGCCCGAGATCGTTCGCTTTCACGGTAATCAGTCGCACAGAGACAGTTGTTTCGACCAGTAGATTAATATTTTTAGAGTAGTCTAAACCAGATATGTTGAGTGACGTGATGGAAGACTATCTCAAAACGATCTATCAGTTGCAGGCCCGCACCGGGCCACCGGTCTCGACGTCTGCAATCGCCGACGCACTCGGAAAGACGCCCGCGACGGTGACGAGTATGCTCGAGACGCTCGACGAGCGCGGACTCGTCGCGCGCGAGAAGTACAAGGGAGTGGAACTTACCGCCGAGGGCGAGACAGTCGCGCTCGAAGTCCTCCGGCATCACCGACTGCTCGAATCGTATCTCGCCGAACACCTCAATTACGCCTGGAGCGAGGTCCACGAGGAGGCGGACGCGCTCGAACACCACATCAGCGAGGAGTTCGAGCGGCGTGTCGCCGCCGCGCTGGACGACCCGGTCGTCGATCCCCACGGGGACCCGATCCCGTCGGCCGACCTCTCGCCGCTGGACGAAGACGACGCGATCCCGCTGACGGCCCACGACATCGGTGACCAGATCATCGTTTCGCGCGTCAGCGACCGCGACCGCGAGGAGCTAGAGTACCTCGCCGACGCGGGCGTTACGCCCGGAACAGTTCTCGAAATCGTCGACATCGCGCCGTTCGGGATGGTCACCGTTCGGACCGACGACGACACCGAGCAGAGCCTCCCTGAGTCCGTCGCGGAGGCCATCTCGGTCCGCCCCGCTGCCGAGGCGGGCACGGTCGCCGGAGTTGGCGAGGTGACCGACGCGTGAGTTCATACCTCGAGATTCTCGTCGTTGCCCTCGTCGCCCAGTTAGCGGTGCTCCCCGGCGAGAAAGTCCAGTTCATCATCGCGGGTCTCTCGATGCGGTACGATCCCCGCGTGGTGGTCGCAGCCGCGGGGTCCGCGTTCGCCGGGTGGACTGCCATCGAGATTCTGTTCGGCCGCGCGCTCCAGTCACTGCTGCCGCCCGTCGTTTTGGATGCCGTGACCGCCGGGCTCTTTCTCACGTTCGCGGTGCTACTCTACCGCTCGGCACCCGATCACAGTGGGACCGCGAATCTGAGCGAGGCGACCGAGACCGATGGCGGATTCGTCGATCTCGCGGGACGAGATCTGCCCGGGCCTCTCGATCAGTTCTCCGGCTCGTTCGGCGGCTTTCTGCCGATCTTCGCGATGATGGTCACCGGCGAGTTCGGGGACAAAACGCAACTTATCACGATCGGGTTGGCCGTGCAGTACGGCGCGACGTCAGCGATCTGGGTGGGCGAAATGCTGGCCATCATCCCGATCAGCCTCGCGAACGCGTACTTCTTCCACACCTTCGCTCACCGGTTCGATATGCGGAAGGCCCACTTCGCCTCCGCGGCGCTGTTCGCGTTCTTCGGGGCGGACACCGCGCTCTCGATCATAACTGGGTTCTCGCTCTGGGAAGCGTTCATCCGTTCGGTCAGCGCGGCCGCGACAACGCTCCTGTAGGACGCTCGTTTCGGTTCTTTTTTCTTAACTCCGGTCTTGGAAGTTGTCGATGGCGAGTCTTCTTGTGACCCTCTCAGCAGGGGCCGTTTTCGGCGTCGCTCTCGCTGCGCCGCCCGGCCCAATGAACGCGATCATCGCCGAAGAGAGCGTGGTCAGGGGATGGGTCGCGGGGTTCAAAGCCGGCCTCGGAGCGATGAGTGCCGACGCGATCTTCTTCGTTCTCGCAGCGCGCGGCGTCGTCGCGTTCGTCGGTCGCTTCCCGCTCGTGCGGGCGGCGATGATCGGCGTGGGGGGTCTCTTGATGCTGTACTTCGCGTACGGGGCGGCTGTGGACCTTCGATCGTCGTTCCGGCCGGGAGACGGGGCGGCAGACGAGTCAGATCCCAGGGTCGGCACCGGGTTCAAGAAGGCGTTCGTTCTGGCGCTCACTAACCCGTATCAGATTCTCTTCTGGCTCACGATCGGCGTCGGACTCCTCCAGCCGGGGACGGTCGACATCCTGGCACAGACGCCGTACGTCGGCGACACGCTGGCCGGGTTCTTAGTCGTCGAGACGGGGTCGCCGGCGCTCGTCGCCGGCTTCTTCAGCGGGATCGTCATTTGGATCACCGGGTTCCCGGCCGCGCTCGTCGGTGCCGAGCGCCGCGTCGAGGCCTTCGCGCCCCTGGTGGCCGGTCTCAGCGCCGTCGTCCTCGCGGGGTTCGGCGTGGTCTTCCTCGCCGAGAGTGTCTCGATTTTCGCATAGACCGACGCCAGGGTCTGGGAGATGTGGGGACTAGCCTCGATAGGCATAAAGTATGTATCACACGAATGCTAACTGCACCCGATGTCGGAATCTGAACAACCCGAAGAGCGAATCGACGAGACAACGACCTGGCCCGAACTCGCAATCGGCCTCTACGACAGGTTGACCGGACGCGGGGCCGAGATAACGTACGACTTCCAGGATATGGAGGTCGAAGTCCCGAGCGGAACCGGCGACGACGCCGAGCACGCGCGCTGGCGCGTCGACGGCACACTCCGCGTCACGACCCGAGAGCGTGACTGATGCGCACGCCGACGAACAGTTCCCGCCCGTCTCGGTCGACGCGGACCTGACCCTCGAGGTCGCCGGAACGAAGGCGGAGGTGCAGTCCACCGGAGAGCGGTTGTTCGTGCTGTTCCCCTCGCTCCCCGGAGCGGTTCGAGCGGTCCGCCGGCTCCCCGAGGGCGGCGAGACGCGGCTGGAGCAACTCCTCGAACTGACGGACCTGACGGTCGAGTTTCGGATCCGCGACCGGACGGTAGCCGTCGCCGGAGTCGGGGCCGACCCGGGTACCGTCTCGACGCAACTCGGGGCGGCACCGATCGAGATCCGGATCGGCGGCGTACTCGGCGCTGTCGGCCGCGAACTCGTGATTGCGTTCCGCTCGCTGTGAACGCGGGGCACCACCGCTGGTAGGTCGCGTCGGGAGTGCAACAGCGAACGCGAGCGGGCGAGAGTCGTGTCGGGGTCACGGCGTAGAGCGAGAACGGGCGAAAGCCGCGTTCGGTGCGCTCCTCGTCCACCGATCGGTCCGCGCCGAGACCCTCATCTTCTAAATGGTTCAGTAAAGTACGTGTGCTATGTTCGAAAAGACGACCTGGATCAAACTCCCGCGGAACGTGCTCGTCGGGACCGGCGTCCTCGACGACCTCTCTGCGGCCTTGGCGGAACTGCACCTCGATGGCCGCCCGCTCGTCGTCACGAGTCCGACGCCGAACGAGTTGGCTGGTGACCGGGTTCGCAGGCAGTTCGACGATCCGGCGACAGTCACCATCGCGTCGGCGAGTTTCGATGCCGTCGAGCGCGTCATCGACGCCGCGGAGGCCGAGAACGCCGGCTATCTCGTCGGCCTCGGCGGCGGGAAACCGATCGACACGGCGAAGATGGCCTCCGATCGGTTGGGGTCTGGCTTCGTCTCCGTGCCGACGGCCGCCAGCCACGACGGGATCGTTTCGGGTCGGTCGTCGATCCCCGAGGGCGACACCCGTCACTCAGTCGCCGCGGATCCGCCGCTCGCAGTCGTCGCCGACACGGCGATCCTCGCGAATGCGCCCTGGGACCTCACCACGGCGGGCTGTGCGGACATCATCTCGAACTACACGGCGGTGAAAGACTGGCAGTTGGCCCACCGGCTGAAGAACGTCGAGTACAGCGAGTACGCCGGCGCGCTCTCGAAGATGACCGCCGAGATGCTCGTCGAGTCCTCGGATGCGATCAAACCCGGGTTCGAGGAGTCGGCGTGGCTGGTGGCGAAGGCGCTCGTCTCCTCGGGCGTCGCGATGTCGATCGCGGGGTCGTCCAGACCCGCCTCGGGCGCGGAGCACCTCATCTCTCATCAACTCGACCGACTCGTCCCCGGACGCGCGTTGCACGGCCACCAGGTCGGCGTCGCGGCCATCGTCACCGAGTATCTCCACTCCGGCGAGCGCGGCGAGTGGGCCGACATCCGCGACGCACTCGAAGACGTCGGCGCGCCCACGACCGCCGACGAACTCGGCATCGACGCGGAGACCTTCCTCGAAGCGGTGACGACCGCCCACACGATCCGTGACCGATACACGATTCTCGGCGACGGCGTCAGCGACAACGCGGCACACGAGGCGGCCACGTTCACCGGCGTGCTCTGAGGAGTCGTCGCGGATCCGAAGATGGAATAGGACCGAGTTCAACCCTCCGGTATGGCAATTGCGAGCGCCGACAACGCAGCCAAACGGCATCCGCTGGCAGCCACGGTCGTCCTCTCGATCGCCGGCTACGCCGCGGTGGTCGGGACCTTTCTCGGGGTCGTTCCCCGGAGTCTGTTCCCCGATCTCTCGCTGACAGCGGTGAACCGCCTCTCCGATGCGATCGCACTCGTCAACGCGGTGAACGTGTTGGTGATCGCCGCCGGGGTGCGGTGGATCCGAAAAGGCGAGGTGAAGAAACACGCCACCGCGATGGTGACCTCGTTCGCGCTGATCCTGGTGTTCCTCGTGATGTACCTCACCAAGATCGGTGGCGGCGGCACCAAGGAGTTCGTCGGCCCGACGTTCGTCTACTACCCCTACCTGGCGATGCTCGCGATCCACATCGTCCTCTCGATTGTCGCGGTCCCCGTGGTGCTGTACGCGCTGGTGCTTGGAGCGACACATTCGCCCGCCGAACTGCGTGCAGAGACGCCGCACCGAACGGTCGGTCGACTCGCCGCGGGATCGTGGCTGCTGTCGCTCACTCTCGGCGTCGTCACCTACCTCCTGCTGAATCACGTCTTCAGTTGGGAGTACGTCGAGGCGGCCGCGGCGACGCTGCTTCTCATCGGCTGATCGGGCCGGCCGAACCATTATACCGTCCGGCGTCGTCGCTCTCGCTGGAATGAGTGGGACTCGCTACACGCACGTCAGCATCCTTGCGACCGACATCGAGGAGTCAGTCGAGTTTTACCAGTCGGTGTTCGGGATGGAACAGATCCCAGTGCCCAAGGTCGACGAACCGACGCGCTGGCTCGCCTGTGGCGACCTCCAGTTGCACATCGTCGAGCGGGCGGACGAACCGCCGGTGTTCAGTCACCACGCGCTCCACGTCGACGACTTCGAGGCGGTCTACGAGGCCATTCTCGCCCACGACCACGCCGAGGCCGAACTCCGCCCACAGATCGAGGCCGGCTACGTCGACGGTGAGCCGCCGGTGTACGTGCTCCCCTCCGGCGCAGTGCAGTTCTACATCCGGGATCCGGCCGGAAACCTCGTCGAGGTGAACTCGACCGACGCCGAGGCCCTCGACGACGCGGTCGTGGGGAATCTCGTCGAACGGACCGACGTGGTGGCACCCGGACCCGACGAGGCGGCCGCGCCGATTTATGTGGACGGGTGAAGCGATCTGGCGGAGGCGGTCGTGCCGATTCAGTGGGGCGGACGAGGCGGTCTGCGGATTGTCGCCTTCGGCCCCGTTCAGTGCTGCGACGGGGCTTCGACCGACGGAATGTCGAGGCTTTTTATTTCCCCGCTGGAATCCTCCCGGTATGCGTGTCGCGTTCGTCTCGCTGTATCCCGATCAACACCGTTCCGACGGCGCGACGAGACGTGTGCGACGGGTCGCAGAACAGCTGGCCGCTCGCGACCACGACGTCGTCTTCTGCTGCACGCAGTGGTGGGACGGGCCGTTGCATCGGTTCGAGCAGAACGGCGTCGAGTACGTCGCAGTCACGCAGACGCCGTCGGCGCGAGGATTCGCCTCCAGACTTCCGTTTGCGCTGCGACGGGCCAGCCCAGAGGTGATCCACGCGACCAACAGCCCGCCCTCGCAGGTCGTCGCCGCGAGGACCGTCGCGCGGGTACTCAGGGTGCCGGTGATCGTCGACTGGTGGGCGACGCGCGACGGTGACACCGCCCGGATGTATCGCCGTGCCGTGAGCGGCACAAGTCGGGTCCTTGCGCCCTCACGGCTGGTCAAGACCGACGTTCGGGAGTACGGCGTCGCCGCCGACGGGATCGATGTCGTCCCGGGGTCGATCGATTTCGACCTCGTCCGCGACGCCGACGTCGACCACCGCGCGGATCTGGTGTACGCGCGCCGTCTGGACGAGCACGCCAACATCGAGTCGTTTCTCCTGGCGCTGGCGGAACTCCGGGACCGCGACTGGCGCGCGGCCGTCATCGGCGACGGTCCCGAGCGCGACGCCGCGATGGAGACGGCCGCGGAACTCCGTATCGACGACCGTGTCTCGTTTCTCGGGGCGCTGGATTCCGAGGAGTTCGTGCCGATACTCAAGGGCGCACACGTGTTTGCTCAGACGGCGACCGTCGAGCCATTTCCCCGAGGGTTGCTGTGGGCGCTGGCCTGCGGATGCGTCGGGATCGTCGAGTACCAGGCCCGGTCGAGCGCGCACGAGTTGGTGGAGAACCGCGAGCGTGGTGCTCGCGTCACGAGTCCACAGGAACTGGCAGACGAGGTGGTCGCCGCCGCCGGTCACAGGCGCGAGACGAGTAACGGGGCGTTCGCCGAGTACGATCACAGCACCGTCATCGAGCGGTACGAGCGCATTTACCAGGACGAAGTGGAGAGGTACGGACTCTTCTGACCGCTGACCCGCCTACTCCTCTTCGAGTTCGTAGTCGCCACCGTATTTGAGGAAGAAGAACGCGAGTCCGAGGGTCGCGACCATCGCGAACGTCGTCGCGACGCCGAGCGTCTTCGCGGAGTTGGGTAGTTCCGGCGCGCCCGACCCCGAGGGCGTCGAGAGCGACTCGACGACTTCGATGGAGGCGACCATTCCCGCAGTTCGGTGAGGCTGGCAGTAGTACTCGTAGGTACCGAGCGTCTCGAACGTGTGCGTGTACGTGAAGCCCGTGTTCTCGATTGTCTCGTGGCCCTGCCAGTTCGCACCTTCGGGCTGGCTCTCGACGACGATGTTGTGATTGTCCGAATCCCAGACGAACTCGACCGTCGTGCCGGGCGTGATCTGGAGTGGTTCTTCGGTTCCCGGGCTGAACACAAGCGACCCGCCGGGACCGACCGTCACGGTCTTTGTGGCGCCGCCGCCACCGCCCTCCTGTGCCACTGCGGTGCCGGCCGCACCGGTCGCCGCCGCAGTGCCGGCCGCCGTCGTGAGGAAGGCGCGACGGGACATCTCCGCGTTGCCGTCAGTCATACTCGGGGGTTGGAAGTCGCCTGTAGTGAATACTTTGGTTTGGTTCCCCCCACGAGACAGATCAGGAGACCTCACTCGGCGCGCCACCGGTCACTCAGATCGTCCCACTCGCAGGCGACGAGCAAGCGCAGGCCGAGGAAACAACTCATAACCTGTTTGTGGTGGTTCCGGAACGTTTTTGCGGGTCGTCTCGACATTCTGCGCTATGGCAGACGTTGAGGCGGAACTCCGCCAGCAGTTCACCGACGCGTTCAGTGGTGCCGACTACCCTATCACGAGTCAGATGGATCTGGTCCCGACGCTCCCGGACGGCCCGGGGACGAAGTTCGAGGCCGGCGACGTGACGCTGAGCGCGATGGAGATGGCCGCGAAGCTCGGTTCCCACCAGGACTTCCCGTACGACGACGTCGAATCGCTCGTCGACGACGTCATTGAGGGGCTGAAAACGGAAGGAATCATCTGAGCCGGCAGGGGTTCGCGGCGACGCGAGACACGACACAGTTCTTCCGCGCGCGCCGAGACGGCCGAGGACAGTGGCCGACAGGACCCGAATGCTTTCGTCCGCGGCGGCGAACGCGGAGGTATGCCCCACGACATCGAGCGCTACCTCAACGTCCGGAGTGCTTACGGCGCGTCGATCGGCCCCAACGACGAACAACTCGCGTTCCTGATGGACACGACCGGCGTCCCGCAGGTGTGGACGGTCGACGAATCCGGTGGCTGGCCCGAACAGCGGACGTTCTTCGACGAGCGAGTCACGTTCGTCTCGTGGTCGCCCACTCGCCGGGAGTTCGCGTTCGGGATGGACGAGGGCGGGAACGAGCGCGCGCAACTGTTCCGGTACGACCTGGGCGACGGCGCAATCACCAACCTCACGGCGGACCCGGAGGCGAAACACCGCTGGGGCGGTTGGAGCCACGACGGCGAGGAGTTCGCGTTCACCTCCAACCGCCGCGAGGAGTCCGTATTCGACGTCTACGTCCAGAGACGGGACGAGCGCGGTAGTGACGCCGAACTGGTGACCGAGGGCGACGGGTGGCTGACGCTCGGCGGGTGGTCCCCCGACGATTCGCACCTCCTCGTCTCGCAGGCGTATTCGAACTTCGATCAGGACGTCTCCGTACTCGACATCGAGAGCGGCGAGATGACCCTCCTGACCCCGCACGACGGAACGGTGCGGTTCCAGAGTCCCGAGTGGGGGCCCGACGGCGACCGCGTGTACCTCGTCTCCGACCGCGAGAGCGATACCCTCGATCTGTGGTGCGTCGACGTCGAGACCGGGGCATTCTCGCTTGTCGAGCGCGACCCCGACTGGGAGATCGACGGCGTCGCCGTCGACGACGAAACCGGGCGCATCGCGTACTCCACGAACGTCGACGGGTACACCGACCTGACTATCGGCGACGTCCGCGCGCCCGACTCGGCGGAATCGGCGGCACCGACAATCGAAGAGCGGCCGGCCCCCGACCTCCCGCGCGGCGTGGTCGGTGGCGTCGAGTTCGACGATGCGGGAGATCGATTCGCCGTGACCGTGACACAGCGCGGTGATCCGGCCAACGTCTACATCGTCGAATCTGGGACAGTGACGACCGTCGGAGACGAAGCGCGGAGTCCGGCCGAGCGCTGGACGCGGGCGGCGACGGCGGGAATCCCGCGGGACACGTTCGTCGCACCCGAACTGGTCCACTACCCGACGTTCGACGGGCGCGAGATTCCGGCGTTCTTCTCGCTGCCGGAGTCCGACACGGGCGTGGGGGAGACACCGGTGATCGTCGACATACACGGTGGTCCCGAATCGCAGCGCCGGCCCTCGTTCAGCGCGGTGACGCAGTACTTCCTCGCGAACGGCTACGCGATCTTCGAACCCAACGTCCGCGGATCGGCGGGCTACGGGAAGGCCTACGGCCACCTCGACGACGTGGAAAACCGGATGGACTCGGTGAGGGACATCGAGGCGGCCGTCGAGTGGCTCCAGGACCACCCGGCGATCGACCCCGACCGGATCGTCGCAATGGGCGGTTCCTACGGCGGATTTATGGTGCTCGCTGCGATGACTGAGTATCCCGATCTGTGGGCCGCCGGCGTCGACATCGTCGGAATCGCGAACTTCGTCACGTTCCTCGAGAACACCGGCGAGTGGCGGCGCGAACTCAGGGAAGCCGAGTACGGGTCACTCGACGACGACAGGGAGTTTCTGGAATCCATCTCTCCGCTCAACACCATCGAGGAGATCCGCGCGCCGCTCTTCGTCATCCACGGCGCGAACGACCCGCGGGTCCCCGTCTCGGAGGCCCACCAACTCGTGGGGGCTGCAAGCGAGCACGTCCCGGTACGGGAGCGTATCTTCGAGGACGAGGGCCACGGCATCGCGAAGTTGGAGAACCGGATCACGGCCTACAGCGAGGTCGTCGAGTTTCTGCACGAGCACGTCTCGTGAGAATGTCCGCCAAATATACATCAACAATATAACAGTACCACGCTCGGACGACCTGGGAGAGATACCCCAGACTGGGAATTTCGGCGGTTCACCACACCGGCAGGATACTCCAAGATCGAACCAGTCACCCAACCAAACTCCTTAATGTGCTGACGTTGCACTAGTACGCAATGGTGGGGGCTTCGGATAGAGAACGCATTCTCGTCGTCGTCCCGGATGCGGTCGGCGCTTCGGACGGGGAGACGGAGGCCGACGACTGGGGAGACTCCTGGCAGAATGCAGCAGACGAAGCGGAGACAGAGTTCGTACGCGGGGACGACGGCGGTCCCGTCGAAAAGGGTGGTTCGGCAACCGAGAAAGAGAGCAACGACGATCAGGAATCAGAGAGTGGCGACGACGAAGCGGGCGACGGTGACGATCCCGGGTCCGACGCGGCACCGAGTTTCGATACGGTCCTCAGGGCGCTCAAGACGCACCTCGCGGCCGACGTGGTAGTGCGTTGTCGGACGACGTACACCGAATACGTCGAGGAACTCGGCCCGACGCTCGACTGCGTGGTGGTCCTCGGTAAGGACGAATCGCTCGTCCGCGCGCTCGTCGAACACACTTCCGTACCCACGGTAATCTACAGTCCGCCGGTCGTAGGAAGCGTCGATGGCGTTCACTCCGGCGATAACAACATCGAGACGCTTCTCAGCCGGGTCGAATCGGCGGTGCAGGAGAATCAACACGTCAGCGAACTTCGGGAGTCGAACGCACGACTCGCCGCACTGAGTCACTGCGCCGAGAACATCACCGCCTGCAAGACGACCGACGCCGTCGCTGAACGGACGATCGAGGCGGCGACCGACGCGCTGGCGTTCGAATACGGCGTGGTGTTCCTCGCCGAGTGTGGTCGGCTCATCCCGCGGGCGTCGGTCCTGCCCGACCCGGAGGTAAGCGCGACCGACATCGAGGACGGCATCGCTGGCCGGACGCTGGCCACCGGCGAATCCGAAGTCGTCGCCGATATGCAGTCCGATCCCGACGCAGTCCCCGAACACGACGACCTTCACGCCGTCCTGAGCGTCCCGGTCGGGGACAAGGGCGTGATCCAGGTGGTCTCAGACGAACGGGACGCGTTCGACGACCGCGACGCCGAGTTTCTCGAGATCCTCGCCGGATACACCGCTGAGGCGCTCGAACGGATCGAGCGCGAGGGTGCGCTGCGACGCGAGCGCGACCGCTTGCACGCGTTCTTCAACGAGATGCCTGCCGCAGCGATCTACGTCGAACGAGACAGGCGGGAGCAGTCCATCTATGTGAGAGAGACGAACCGGACGTACGACGACCGTTTTGGAACAGTCAAGGCAGGCACGACACTCAGGTCGGTCGTCCCCAGCGACTCCGAAGTAGAGCAGTACGAGGCCGCAATCGGAACGGGTGGCATCTCGACCGGCCGGGTCGAGCGGACAACGGCCGACGGATCGACAACGACGTTCGCACTGCGCGTTATTTCCGTATTGCTTCCGGGCGGCCACAGTGGCGCATTTGGGATCTACGTCGATCCGAGTGACACGACGGTCTCCGGGGCTTTCGGCTGACCGTCCGGTAGATCCAAGCGCCGGGCGCACGAACACCGCTCTATGAGCGCCGACGCCGAACAGCACGGCCGTAGCCGACCGATCCGATGCCTCATCGCGAAGGTCGGCTTGGACGGCCACGACCGCGGGGCACACGTCATCGCGCGCGCCTTCAGGGACGCCGGCTTCGAGGTCGTCTACTCGGGGCTTCACCGCGCCCCCGAAGAGATCGTCCAGGCGGCGGTTCAAGAGGACGTCGACGTGCTCGGGATCTCGATTCTCTCGGGAGCGCACAACAGTCTGGTTCCAGAGGTGGTCGACGGGCTGGAGAACCACGGTGCGTTTTCGGACACGCTCTTGATCGTGGGTGGGATCATCCCCGAGGAGGATCGGCCGGAACTCCGCGAACTGGGCGTCGCCGCGATCTTCGGGCCCGGAACGCCGATGGAGGAGACGATCGAGTTCGTGCGTGAGAACGCGCCGCGTCGCGAGTGATGATCGGCGACGGATCCGGCCGCGACAACGGCGCGCGGAACGACGACCTCGTTTCGGACCTACTCGCAGGCGAACACCGTGCACTCGCCCGAGTCATCACGCTGATCGAGAACCGCACCCCTGGACATCGGGAATTAGTCGCGCGTCTGCACCCGCACGCGGGCGACGCTGCCGTTATCGGCATCACCGGGAGTCCCGGTGCGGGGAAGTCGACGCTCGTCGACAAACTCGCAGCGGAATACCGCGACCGGGGCGACACCGTCGGCGTGGTCGCCGTCGATCCGTCCTCGCCGTACTCCGGTGGCTCGGTTCTCGGCGACCGCATCCGGATGGCCTCCACGAACGGCGATATGGACGTGTTCTTCCGCTCGATGAGCGCTCGAGGCCGTCTCGGCGGCCTCTCGACGGCGACCACGGACGCGATCACCGCGCTCGACGCGTTCGGCAAGGACGTCGTCGTCGTCGAGACCGTCGGGGCCGGCCAGAGCGAGGTCGACATCGTCCGGACTGCCGACACCGTCGGCGTTCTGGTCCAACCCGACAGCGGCGACGACGTTCAGATGCTGAAAGCCGGTATTCTCGAAATCGGCGACGTGTTCGTCGTCAACAAGGCGGATTTGGACGGCGCGGCGCGAACCGTCGCCGAGGTAGAGGAGATGCTCCACCGCCGGGACGTCGGCGCTGGGCAGGGCAAACACGGGCCGGGTGTGGGGGGGCCGACCGCTCGTGGCAGTCGCCCCGGCGGGGACCGGTCCGGCGACGCAGATGCAGACGACGACTGGGACCCGCGCGTCGTCGAGACGGTGGCGACCTCCGGCACGGGCATCGAGGACCTCGTGGACGCGCTGGACGCACACGCCGCACACCTCCGCGCGTCAGAGATGGACGAGACGAAAGCACAGCAACGCCACGGCGAGAAGATCCGACGACTCGTCCGCAGTGACCTCACCGAACTGCTGGAGGCGGAACTCGACCGGCGCGGGGGTGTCGACGCGCTCGCCGAGCGGGTGCGGTCGGGCGAGACCGATCCCTACACCGTGGCCGACGCGGTCGTCGAACCGGTTCGGGAGTGCTTCGAGGAGCAGTGGGCCGACAGCGAGAGCGCAGCCACCACAACGGAGTCGGAGGCCGCAGACGACCGTGACTGACCGCCGCCCAGCAACCTCAAGCGTCTCGCGGTCGTGCATTCTCGTATGAACCTCAGATCGGTGGCTGGCGCGGCCGTCGCCGGAGTCGGCGTGCTGGCAGTCGCGAACGCCGCACTCGACCAGCGCGCAGCACCCCTGGATCCGGCGCTCGACGGGAAACAGCGGGCGTTCGAGTGGAACGGGTTCGACGTCAGGTACGCCGAGGCCGGCGATTCCGAAGATCCGGATCTCGTCTGTCTCCACGGCATCAACGCCGCCGGATCGAACGGCGAGTTCCGCGAGATCTTCGACGATCTCGCAGACGACTATCACGTCGTCGCCCCCGACCTCCCGGGCTTCGGGACGTCCGAGCGACCGTCGCTGCGCTACTCGGCGACCTTCTACGAGGAGTTCGTCCGCGACTTCGTCGCGGCATTCGACACGCCACGGGTGGTGGCATCCTCGCTCACGGGTGCGTATCTCGCGGCCGTCGCCGACGACCTCGACCGCAAGTCGCTCGTCCTGATCTGCCCGGCCGAGCGCGGTGGTCCCGACCGGAATGTCGTGGCGCGGGAACTCCTCCGATCGCCGCTTCTCGGGGAGGCTCTGTTCAACCTCCTCGCGTCGAAGCCATCGATCCGGTACTTCAACGCCGACCACGGCTACTACGATATGGACAAGGTGAGCGAGGAGTGGATGGACTACGAGTGGCAGACGGCCCACCAACCGAACGCGCGCTATGCGCCCGCATCATTCATCAGCGGCTTTCTCAACGCCGATGTGGACCTCGAATCGACGCTCAAGGACCTCGACGCGCCGGTGACGCTGCTGTGGGGACGCGAGGCCGACATCACGCCGCTGAAGCAGGGTCGGGAACTCGCGGACGCCGTCGGCTGTCGCCTCGCCGTCGTCGACGACGCAAAGCTCCTGCCGCACGTGGAGTTCCCCGCGGAATCGCTCGACGTGATCCGCAAGGCGATCAAAGAGTGAACGAAGGGCGATACGGCGCCAGAAGGGTGAGATAAAGGCGACACGGCGTTCGAAGAGTGAGGGAAGAAGCAGATAGCGTCCAAAAAGTGGGCGAGGAGCGATGCGACACCGGAGAGCGTTCTCAGTCCGACCTCAGAGCCCTGAATGGTATCGAATCATCGACGGACGCCGGAAGGCTGGTCGGCGCCGAACCGCCAGCCGATATCGACCAGTCGCCCACCGGTGAACCGCTGGGTCTTTTTTCTCGACTGTCGTAGCACCGCGTATGTGCGGAGTCGAGTCGGCCAGACGGGCGAGACGGGCGCGACCGGAGACAGGCTTGTGAGCGACAGGACCCGCTCGGTTCTCGTGCTCCGTCGGCCAGATTCGGCGGATTCGACGGTGCTGTCCGAGCGCCACGCACTTGCCGTGGAAGTGGCGTCCCCGGCCGAGGCGACCCTCGACGAACGGATCGACGGCGCGGACGTCGTCGTCGCCGACGGAGAAACGGCGTTGCTTTCGCTCGCAGCGCACGCACCAGACTGCCCGATCGTCGCCGTCGACACCGGTGCGACGCGATACGACGTTCCCGCAGCCGACGTCGGGGCCGCAGTCGACGGCCTCGATGCGGGCGTCGAGACGTCGCCGCATCCGGTCCTCGGGGTGACTATCGACGGTGACGCCGTCGGGCGCGCCGTGACTGACGTTTCGCTCGTAACGTCCGAACCCGCGCGCATCTCCGAGTATGGCGTCGCTTCCGGCGGGTGGTCGGACACGGTCAGAGCCGACGGAGTCGTCGTCACGACGCCGCTCGGGAGCGAAGGGTACGCCCACACGGTTGGGGGGCCGCTACTGGCACCCGAGACCGGGCTCGCAGCGGTGCCAATGTCCCCATACGCGATGCGCGCGGACGTCTGGGTGCTACGCCCGCCGGTTTCGCTGTCAGTCGAGCGCGATGAGGCATCCGTGTCGCTATTGCTGGACGACGAGAAGGCACGGACGATCCCGGCGAAGACGCCGATCGAGATTGACGTCGCCCGGATGCTCTCGGTTGTGGTGCCGGGCAGCGTCCCAGACCGCTAAGCGGGGACAATCGGACGATAAAGTACGGAAAACGCTTCGAAGGGAGCAGTCGGCTCAGATGATCACGTTCCAGAGCGGCTCGATGACGTAGAAGAAGCTCTGGTAACCCGCATATAGGAGCGCGAAGACCGAGGCGCCGACCGCCGGAATCGGCTGTGTGAGATCCTTGCTCTTCGAGCGCGCTTCGACTTTGCGCGACTCGAAGCCGAAGAAGTCCGCGATGAACACTGTCACGACGAGGACCGATAGCACCATCCCACCGTGCGGGGCGACGATCATATACACGAACGACAAGAGAACCATTCCCAAGTTGGTCAGCGTGTGCGGGAGCCACCGGGTGATCGCCTCCTCGCCGTCACCGTCGCGGAGTTGGCGGTTGTGGCGGTTGTGCTGGAGTATCCGCGTGATCATATTGAGGATCACCAGCACGAAGACGGCGATCGGGAGAATCCCACCGACGGCCTCGAGTGCGTCGATCGGAACGAGGAACTGTAGCGGTTGCATACTCGACGTTGGGTGCAGGAGTCATTAGAGTTTTTCCAATCCGGCGCGCGGCTGAAGTGGTAGTGATATCGACGACAGAATGGGCCGACAGCGCTACTGTGCGCGCTCTTCGAGCGCTTCGCGAGCCTGCCGGATCACGGGGATGCCGACCCAGAAGGTCAGCGCGCCGATAACCGTGAACCAAAAGAGCGCGTCCATCAGCAGGATGCCCAGCGAGTCGAACATTGTCGCGGAGTCACCGATCGAGGTCGGCGCGACGAGCTGCTGACTGCTCTCGAAACTCGGCGTCCGGTACCAGCCTGCGAGCACCATCCAGGCGAGTCCCCCGCCAGTGAAGATGCCCAATCCTTTGACGAACTCGTCAGCCATTGTTATTCGACTCTTCGTTGGAGTCCTCTTGAGACTTTCCCATTCCGCGGGCGCGAAAGCGCGTGCCGATGACGTACACGCCCGCACCGAGTGCGATGGTCGCGAGTCCCAGCGCCGCCAGAACAGTGGTCAGGACGCTCTCGGCGACGCGAAGTCCGAGAAACGAGAGGAGGCCACGAATCAGCCCGCCAAGGAAACTCACGTTCAGCGTCGCCGCGTCGAGTAACATAAACCCGAACACCACCCCCACGACGGCGATGAGCGTCGAGAACACGGTCACGACCTTGTACAGCGGCATCGGAACGACGACGTCGCGGCCCCGGCCGGTATCAGCCCCGTCCGGCGGCTCCGCCTCCCCCGGGTCGACACCCCCCGTGCCGGTCGCGTCTCTGTCGGTCATTGATCTCCCTACGAGCGGGGATGAAAAGGACCTTTCCGTCTCTGTGCGGTCGAAGGTGAAACGAGCGGTGGAAGCCGGAACGGGAATCAGCAGGCTAACTGGACAGGATCAGCGAGAAGGTTGGACGCGGATCACCAGGGAACTCGAATGCAAATTCGAACGAATCGTAAGCGTCGAGACGGGAATCGAAGCGCTGTGCGGCTATTTCGGTGGCCTGAGGCGGTAGTACCGCCGGTTGAGGTCGTACATATACCCCTCTCGCATCGTCTTCAGCACCGCCCAGGTGATGAACCCGCCGACGATCGGCAGGAGGAACGCCAAGTCGAACGCGAGGTGGACGTTCATCGGCAGGAGGTTCTTCGCGGAGTAGACGCTGATCGTGAACGCGAAGATGACGCCGCCGACGCCGACCGCTGCCCAGAAGGGCTGTTCGACGGGCCGGCGTGCGGTCCCCTTGTTGAGGAAGGGGACGATGGCGACGATTCCGACGACGACGACGTTCGCGAGGACGCCGTACGTCCGGTCGGCCATCAACTTCTGGCCGCCGAGGATCGACAGTTCGGGGTTCAGCGGGCCGAGTTTGAGCAGGCCGAACGACCAGTAGAGGTACCAGTCGGGCAGGATGATCGCGGGCGTGCTCGAAGGGTTCGCCGGGTCGCCGATGTGCGGCGGCAGCGTCGCCGACAGGAAGAGCAGCATTCCCACGAAGAAACTCGCAATGGCGAGGTTTCGGATGACCTCGTGCGGCCACGTCGGGAACGCGAGCACGTCGCGCTCGACGTAGTCGGACTCCTGGCGGAGGTCCTGGTCTTCGCGGCGTGCGCGCTCGAAGTACTCGTAGGTGAGCCGGGAGAGCCCCTGGGCGCGCTTCTTGCGCTCGTGCCACGTCGGGGTCTCGTCGTCCGGCGCGACGATGCCGCTGCCGTCGGTGCGAGCGTCGTCGGTCTCAGTGTCGGAGGTGGTTTCGTCGGTCATTGGTCTCTTAGTGGGGTTCCGCGATGCCCTGCACCCAGACGATGCCGATGTGGATGGCGATGAGCGTCGTCACCACGAACGGAAGCAGGAACACGTGTAGGACGTACATCCGTTGGAGCGTTGCCTGGCTCAACGAGAAGCCGCCGAACAGCAGTTGGGCGATCCACTCGCCGGCGAGCGGAATCGAGAGCGACATCTCGACGCCGATCTGGCCCGCCCAAAAGGCGAGTTGGTCCCACGGGAGCAGGTAGCCAGTGTACCCGAACACCATCGTCAGGCTGATCAGGACGATGCCGATCAGCCAGTTGAGTTCGCGGGGTTCTTTGTACGCGCCGGTGAAGTACACCCGGAGCATGTGCAGGAACACCGCGGCGACCATCACCTGCGCCGACCACCGGTGGATGGAGCGGAGCATAAACCCGAACTGCATATCGCGCATAATGAACGCGATGCTCTCGTAGGCGACGGTCCCTGCCGCCTCGGTTCCCGCGGCGGCGGACGGGCTGTAATAGAAGCCCAGTAGCGCGCCCGAGATGGCGGCTACCACGTACGCGAGGGTGGAAAACAGCCCCAGTGTGTAGAGGGGGTACCAGTACCAGAACTTGTTGTCGAGGTTGTACTGCTCGGTGTGGCTTTTCGGCATCTGGAGGTTAACCCGGTAGTAGAGGGTCTCCAGCAACTCCAGGTAGTCGACGATGCGGAACCGTTTGTCCAGCCAGATGAGCGTCGTGAGGAAGGTCGACTCCACGGGAGTCAGATCCTTCTTTTTCATCCAGCCTTTATGATCGTATTCGTCTTTCTTTTCGAGACTCATTGTTATCGCTTGTAGTACGGGTAGATCGCCCGCTTGATTTGATCCCACGCGCCGTCACCGAGCTTCCTTCCGTCGACATCCTCCTCGCGGATGTAGAGGTCCTCGTACTTTCGGCGCCGTTTCTTCACGATCATCACGTCCGGGAGGAACTCCTTGCGGTACAGCGCTAATATGAACGCCAGGTCAACGAAGATTACGGCCAGAACCGCGCCGAGGTACATATTCCCGGTCTCTGACAGGCCCCAGCCGCTTATAAGGCCGTAGGTGAACAGGAACACGAAGACAACCTCGATGATCGTCAGCAGCACAATCGCGATGGCTGCGGCGGTGCTCTCTCGCGCTGGCTCGTACCGGTGGATGTCGCCGTAGGTGCTTCCACTCGATGACATTATTAGTTCCTCCCCGTGCCCGTGTGGGCCGATTCACCGTACTTCAGGACGTAAAAGGTGAAGATGATCGTGACAATGATCGCGAGGATCGTCGCCGCGCCAACCCAGTGTGCCTGAATCGGAACCCCGAAGTCGTGGAGTTCCTTCTCGCCGCCACCGCCGCCGGCGTTGGGGTTCTCGACGACTTCGATGGTGCCGACCATCCCGGCGGTCCGGTGTGGTTCGCAGTAGTACTCGTAGGTACCGAGCGTCTCGAACGTGTGCGTGTACGTGAAGCCCGTGTTCTCGAGCGTCTCGTGGCCCTGCCAGTTCGCGCCCTCGGGCTGGCTCTCGACGACGATGTTGTGGTTGTCCGAATCCCAGACGAACTCGACCGTCGTGCCCGGTGCGATCTTGAGTGGGTCTTCGGTTCCCGGGCTGAACACCAGCGATCCGCCGGGGCCGACCGTCACGGTTTTCGTCGGCCCGCCGCCGGATCCGCCCGAGGTACCCGTTCCCGTCCCGGTACCCATTGCGGTTCCAGTCGCCGTACCGGTCTCGGTGCCGCCGTCCGTCTCCTGGGCAGCGACGCTGCCGGCGGCAGCAGAGGCCGTCGTGGCAGCAGCAGGGACGCTTGCTGCTCGCAGAAAGTCCCGCCTCTTCATACAGATCGATCTCGGGATGGAATGTGCTTAAACCCACCGACTCCCCCCGCAGAGGCGTGTCTACGTGCCAGCGCCCTCGTCGGCTGTATCGACGGTTCGGGCCGCTTCGGGACCATCCGTCTCGCCTGGAGTGGTCCCGTCCGAGCCGCGTCCCTCATCCGCTGCGGCCGCCATCTGCTCGGCGACGACGTCGGCCGGCTCCTCACTCGCCGCATCTAACGTCTCGAGTCGAGCCCGGAACTCCTCGACCCGGAACCGATCCGACAGGCGGGCGTTCGCGACGACCAGAAACAAGAAGAAGCCGATGATCAGGAAGCCGAACGACGCGATCGGCGCGACGATGGTAGACAGCGACGGGAGCGCGAGCCAAGCAACGAGCAGGCCCGCCCCGACGAGCAGTTGCACCCCGGCCACGATCTGAAGCATCAGGTTCCCGAACTCGCCGCTGCCCTCCGGGACGTCCTCGGGGTCGGGGAGCGATGCGTCGGCCGGCGCGTCCATCAGGTCGTAGTCGGCCATTGAACAGAGCGCCACAGTCGGCTTGACATCCCGGAGGACGGTCCCCTCGCCTTCGACGCTGCCGTCTCGGTAAATGACCGCGTACCCCTCGTCGGAGTAGGCGATAACCCGATCCTCGCCGTCGGTGACGCGTTCGACGACAGCGAAAATCTCGCGGCTTGCGACCCGCGCGTTGAGTTCCTGTTCGACCCGGTCGAGCAGTTCCTCGCCCACGACCCAGGTGCCCGGGTCGAAGGCGGCCTCCCACTCTTCGAGGCTCATCTCGGCCATCTCGGCGGGACCGAAGTTCTCGAAATCGTACGTCTCCTCGACCTCTCTGCGGAGCGCTTCGAGGTCGTCGGTCTCGGACGTGTCGCCATCGGCGTCGGTCGCGGCTACGGCGGCCTCGTCCGGTGCTTCGTCGGACCGCGCGTCCGGGTGGCGGTCCGCCGCGGACGACTGCTCCGAAGACTCCGTCATCGATGGTGGTTGGAGCGGCAGACTCCTTAGAGTAACGGTTCCGCCGGCGGGGGACAGGTCGGCGTCGCCGCCGAGTCGCACGGTTTACACGCTGGGAGCCCATAGCCGGACCGATGGTATCCGATTCGGCCATCGCGACGGCCGCGGCGCTGATGGTCACAGCGAGCCTCCCGTTTTACCTCTACGGCGCGTGGATTATGATCGATGCGGAGGTCGTGACGTGGGACGTGCTCGTCTATCACCTCAAGTTCATCATCCCTGGACTGGTGCTCAACACGATTCCGGTCGTGACCTGGATGATCCCGAGGCTCCTCAATCAACTCGAAGGAGTCACCGTGCTGCACGCGCTTTTGGGACTGCAGGCGTACGCGCTGCTGGCGTTCGCACTGACCGGCATCGTGCGGATTCTGCAGGTGAAGCGGGACGCGGATCTCTACGAGGAGCCGGGAAAGGTAGTGGACATCGACGAACTTCACCCCAATATGAGTGCGTGGCGGGGTCGCCTCCGGGTCGGCGTCTTCGGCTACGTCATCTTCTGGTTCCTGGCGTGGCTGCTCGGCCTGTACCGCTACGTCGGCCGGTACGTGCTCGGATAGAGCGGCGAGATCTGAGCGCGCCGAATCGGATCGGAGGTGCTCACTCCCACGACTCGCCCGAGGCGAGATCGACGTCACTGTCACGTTTCGAGGACGGACAGATGTCCTCAAGGACGCACTCGCTGCAGTCCGGATTGCGCGCGGTGCAGACAGCGCGCCCGTGACTGATGAACAGGTGCGTGGACTGCTGCCAGTCCGACTCCGGGAGCAACTCCATCAGTTCCGTCTCGATGGCCTCGGGGCGCTCTTCCTCGGTGATCCCGAGCCGGCGCGTGATTCGCTGGACGTGCGTGTCGACGACGACGCCCTCAACGACGTCGTGGCCGTGTTGGAGGACGACGTTGGCCGTCTTGCGGCCGACGCCCGAGAGGTCAGTGAGCGCCGTCATCGTGTCCGGGACCTCGCCATCGTGCTCGGCTTCGAGCGTTTCGCCGATCGACTTCAGATACCCGGCCTTGTTGTTGTGGAAGGTGATGCCGTAGATGTCGTCGGCGAGCTCCGCCTCCTCGGCGGCGGCGTAGTCGGCCGCCGTCTGGTACTTCTCGAAGAGGTCCCCGGTGACCTTGTTGACCCGTTCGTCGGTGCACTGCGCCGAGAGGACGACGGCGACGAGCAGTTCTAATCTGTCGGTGAAGTTCAGCGAGATGGTCGAGTCAGGATACTCGTCGCTGAGGCGGTCGAGTACCTCCACGGCCTGCGCGTCACGTTCGTCGAGCGGCGTACCCATACTCTACTCTTGCGGTCGCCAGTGTTGAGTGGTTCGGCCGCTGCCGACGGGATCGAGTCGCTCCCCCTCAGTCGTCGGACTCGGCGGTCACCGCCGCGAGCGACGCCTCCCCCACGCGGTCGACGGACGAGCGATTGCTCGTGGGGTCTTTTTCCACGGTAACGAGATCGTCGGCGGCCGCGACGAGTTCGTCGTCGTGGCTCACGATCAGGATCTGTTTCACGCCGAGGCTCCGCATCTCCTCGACGAGACCGACGAGCCGGGAGACGTGGCCCGAATCGAGGAAGACCGTCGGCTCGTCGAGGATCAGCGGCGGCATCGGTGCCGATCCCTCGATCCCCTCGGCGAGCAGCCGGTAGATCGCACACCGCAGCGAGAGATTGAACAGCGCGCGCTCGCCGCCGGAGAGTTGCTCGGGTTCGAGCGCGGTCCCGTCCTTCTGGAAGACCGTGAGGTCGTACTCGTCGTCGAGTCGGATCCGCGAGTAGGCGTCGTTGCCGTAGACCAACTCGAAGGTCTCGTTGAGCATCCGTTCGAGCGTCTCGACGTTCCGCCGCCGGAGTTCCGCCCGGAGGTCGCCGTAGGTGGATTCGAGCGTCGACACCTCCTCGTGTAACGACTCCAGGCGCTCGACGCGCTCGCGGATCTCGTCGCGGTCCTCGCGAAGCGACTCCAACTGGGCGATCTCGCCGTTCACGCCGCCGATCTTGTTCTGAAGTTCGTCCCGGCGCTCGCGGAGTTCACGCAGTTTCGCCTCGACGTCGTCGAGGTACGACTCTGCCTCCCGCTTGTTCTCGCGGGCCGTCTGGATCCGGGACTCGTCAATCTGTGCGGCGAGTTCGTCCCGGCGGTCGCGCTTCTCCCGGAGGTACTCGCGCCGCTCGTCGTTCCGGTCGGCGATGGTCTCCCGGCGCTCTCGGAGCCGATCGATCTCCGATTCGGTGTCGGCGATCCGCTCTCGGAGCGCCTCGACGCGGTTGAGTCGGTCCCGCGCCGCGTCGATCCGCTCCAGTTCGGCCTCCAGATCGGCGACGCGCTCAGTGGCCTCGGCCGCAGCGTCGGCCTGCGTCTCGGCCGCGTCACGTTTCTCTTCGGCCTCATCCTCGAACTCCGCGGCGTCCTCGCGGTGGGACGACGCCTCCGCCCGCCGCTCCTCGGCGTTCGATTCGGCGTCTACCACGCTCTCGTCGAGCAACGACCGCCGCTCTTCGAGATTGGCGAGTCGGGTTTCCGCCTCCGTCAGCGACGCCGCCGTCTCGAGGTCCGATTCGAGCACATCGCGTTGCTCCTGCAGATCGTCGCGGCCGCTCTGGAGTTCCGAGATCCGCGCTTCGTGCTCACCGATTGCGTCGACGTGGGGCGAGCCGTCGACCGGCTGACCGCACTCGGGGCACTTGCCCGCCTGGCGGAGCGACTCGGCCTCTTCGAGGCGATCGCGGACCGTCTGCAGTTCCGCACGCGCGTCGGCGAGTTCGTCGCGGACGTCGTCGAGGTCCGACTGGATCGAGTCTCGGTGGGCCGCCGCCGAACCCGGATCGACCGGGGCCTCGTCGAAGCGCTCGCGAATGGACGTGATCTCGGACTCGACCTCGTCGCGTTCGCTTGCCCGGTTTTCGGCACGAGCCTCGGCGTCTTCGGCGGACGACTCCGCATCGGCCGCCCGGTCGCGTGCCTCCGAAGCGCGCGATTCGAGTTCCTCGGCCCGCTCGCGGAGTTTTTCGGCCTGATTCGAGAGCATCGTCTGGCGCTGGCGCGCCTGCTGAAGCTCCTCACGGACAGACGACTCTTCAGCGTCGAGCGCGTCGCGGCGACTCGAAAGCGCGTCGGCGTCGAGACCACTGGCTCCCCCCTCCAGCGCCGTCTCGGCGACCACGTCGTCGAGCGTTGCGTCCAGTTCGTCGATCGCCTCGCGCGTCTCGACGATCTCGTCCCGGAGATCCTCGCGGGTCGATTCGTCGGACTCGATCGTCTCTTCGAGTTCCGCGATGTCGGATTCGAGCGACTCGATTTCGGATTTTGTCTCCTCGTAGTCGCCCAAGATCTCCTTCGCATCTGTGAGCGTCTCCTCGGCGCGGTTCCGGTTCTCCTCGAAGCGTTCGATCTCGTCGTCGACTGTCGAGAGTTCGGTTTCGAGGTCGTTCAGCCGCTCGTGTAGCCCCGCCTCCTCTTTCGTCTCGATTCGCGACTCCCGGTCCGAAAGGAGTTCGCGCTTCCGATTCAGCACGTCCCCGACGCCGAGGCGCGCCCGCCCCGCCCGCTCGCGGTACTCCTCGAGTTTCCCGAGTTGGAGGAGGTCGTCGATGGTGTCCTGCCGCTGCGTCGGTGTCGCGTTGATCAGTTTGTTCACCTCGCCCTGCCGGACGTACGCGCAGTTGACGAACGCCTCGGCATCCATCCGCAGGAGATTGGCCACGAACTCGCGGACGTCGGTCGCCCCGTCGATCTCGACGTCTGGGCCGGTGAGTGTGCAGGTCGCGGTCTGCATCCGCTCGCCGGAGCGCCGGAGTCGACGCTCGATCCGGTAGGTCCCGCCCTCGTGGACGAACGAGAGAGTCACCTCGGCCTCGTCCTCGCCGGTGGTCACGACGTCGTCGAGGGTCTCATCGAGGGCGCGGGCACCGTAGAGCGCAAAGAAACACGCCTCGAGTAGTGACGACTTGCCGCTGCCGTTGAGCCCGTGGATGACGGTGACGCCGTCCCGAAGATCGAGGTCGGCGTCGGCGTACGGCTTGAAATGCTGAAGCGATATTCGCTGAAACCGCATTTAGAAGTCCTCCATCGTGACTTGGGTGTCCGCCGACGTCGACTCGTCGGCCGCGGAGTCGTCGTCCGTTTCGCCTGCTTCGTCGGGGTCGTACCCCGCGCTCGTTTCGTCTCCGGTATCTGCCTCGCCCCTACCGTCTCTTTTATTTACTTCGTCGTCGTCGACACTGTCCGCCTTCTCAGCAGCACCGACATCGTCGTCGCTGACTCCATCGGTGTCGGCATCGGAATCGTCCTCCGTCGTTTCGGGTGCTGGTGCGAATGCGTCCGCGTCGTCTTCGAGCAGTTCCGAGACGCGGGACTCGACGGTGTCACGGACGGTGGTGTCGGGGATCCCGTCCGTGCGGATCGTCTCCTCCACGTCGAGGGCGGCCGACGAGAGGCCGAGTTCGCGGACTCGCTCGTCGACGGCGGCGTCCGGGTCGGCGAATGAGACGTCGATGCTCGCCTCGTGGTCCTGCTCGCGACGGTCGGTTACGCGCGCGACCAACGCGCCTCGCTCGGTGAGAGACTCCTCGAGTGCGGCGGGCGTCACTGGCTCGCCCGCGCCGGTCACCTCTACGACGACGACCGCATCGGTGACGTCGCGCTGTCGCAGTTGCTCGCGGACGCGCTTGACGCCCTCGTCTTCGGCCAACTCCACTGAGACGAAGACGAAGGGCCGGGTGTCGAGCGTTCGCCGGCGGACGTCGACCGACTCGTCGAACGTCACGAGGTTGTACCCACGAGGCTCCTCCTCGGCGGCGCTGGCTCGCTCGGTGGAGCCACAGTAGGTCACCCAGGTGTCGGCGACGGCTTCGGTTCCGGGTGCGTGGTTGTCGCCGAGGAGGACCGCGTCGAAGTCGACGGTCGACTTGTCGAGGACCGTTTCGGTCTCCCAGTTGGCGTGTGCGAACGGGGTGAACAGACCGTGGCTGACCAGTGCCGCGTGCGCCGCGTCGTGCGCCCGGAAGTCGTAGTCGAGGTCGTCACGCCGCGACTTCGGGACGTGATCGAGTCCGTAGAGCGCGGTATCGCCGATCAGTCGGGGCGTGTCGTCGAGGCGCTCAGCGAGGTCGAGGTTCTCGAAGAGGTCGAGCCACTGGCCGCCGCGCGTGGCCTCGTGGTTGCCGACGACTGCGAGGAAGGGCACGTCGGCGTCCCGGAGGCGGCGGAGCACGCGGATCGTTCCCAGCAGGTCCCGCAGCTCCGGGCGGCGGTCGTGGAAGAGGTCGCCCGCGTGGACGACGGCGTCCACATCGGTCTCGATGGCGTCGTCGATCACCTGCTCGAAGGCGTCGAGGAAGTCCGCGCGACGTTCGGGGGAGTGGTACTGCTGGTACCCCAGGTGCGTGTCGCCGGTGTGGATCACCTGTGTCATCTGCGCGGACTTTATGCAGTGGTTCGTAAAACGATTCCGCGACCGGAGTGAAAGTGGTCGGGCCGGCGGCGTTCGACGCACGGGCGAGCGCTCATTCAATCCCTCATCCGCCCGATAGCTGGTGACGACCGGGAATCAGTTCGTCCGTCGAGCAACGCCACGCGGAGTTGCCGGAGCGTCGCGCGGGCCGTCCGACCGCGACGTGCGAGGTCGGCGGCGCAGTTCTCCGATGTGCGGTCGGTCGCGGCCGCATCGACTGCGCGATCGAGCTCCGCGAGCCGACCGTCGGCCACGTATGCCGAGGCGGTCTGCGCACACGCCGTCGCGGCCTCGGCCTCCGCAATCGTCCGTTCTACGGCGGCGGGGTCGACGACATCGACTGGGGGACCGCGCGGCGCTGTACCGTCTGCCAGCGCGCGGAGCGATCGGCGAACCGCGCGGGGAGACGGTGACGAGGAATCCGACATACGCGCTCTGGGTCCCGATCCGGTATGAACCTCCGGACGGATCCTGAGACGGAGTGCATCCGTCAGATAGCCAGCGTGTAGAGCCGTTTGCGCGCGTCGGTGAACGAGAACCGCGAATCGACGACGTCAGCATCTTCGAGTCGGGAGAGTGCGTAGCGGACCGTCCGCGGCGGGAGCAGCGTCTCCTCGGCGAGTTGGCTCTGCGTCAGCGTGTCGTTGTAATCGAGGACCTTGGCGACCAGTTTCGCACTCGGCGGCATCTCGCGCACCGGGTCCCAGCGATCTGTCGACTCTTCGTCCGGAGCGAATGCCTCAGTGGTACTCATTCGTACTCGATACACGGTGATGTAGACTGATAATATTTGCTGTATGTATTTATTACTTCTGAGAATACTTTCGGAGGAAATACATAAGTCGGAGTTCTCACATTTCTACATATCTCTCTGGATTGGAGCGAAATGATGTGCTGGAAACGACGATCTGAGGGCGAAGAGCACGTTTCACACCGACGATGCCGACAGTTGGAGGTATCGAGATAATGCTCAGTGACGTACCTCGATACGATCCGGACCGCGTGAGCACCCGGGGCGAACACGCCGTCGTGGTCGGCGCGAGTATGGCCGGATTGTTCGCCGGGCGCATCCTGGCCGACGCGTTCGACCGGGTGACGATCCTCGACCGTGATCCCCTGCCCGACGAGCGAGTCGCGCGTCGGGGCGTCCCGCAGGCGAACCACGTGCACGCGCTCTTGGAGCCGGGGCGCGTGATGCTGGAGGACCTGTTCCCCGGCTACGGCGAAGAAGTCCGTGAGGCAGGCGGAGTCGTGATGGACGCGTCGAAGAAACTCGACCTCTATCAGGGAGGTGACTTCATTGCGGAGGCCCAGGAGGAACTGCCGTTCTACTGCGCGAGCAGACCGCTGTTCGAGCAGCTCACGCGCCGACACGTCGCCGAGTGCGCGGACATCACGCTCCGCGGCGATTGTCACGTCACGGGATTCGTCGCCGACGACGAGGGGACGGCTGTCACCGGGGTCACGTTCGTCGAGCGCGAGGAAACGAAACTGGATGCAGACCTGGTCGTCGACGCGACGGGGCGGACCTCGCGGACCCCCGACTGGCTCGAACGCCACCGCTATCCGACGCCGAGAACCGAAGACATCGGGGTCGATCTCGCGTACAGTACGGTCGCCGTCGATCGTCCGCCGGAGAACGAACAGGGGTATCTGATCGTCCCATCGCCGCCGGTGACGCGCGGTGGAACGGCAGTACCCGCCGAGGACGACCGCTGGATCGTGACGGTGTTCGGCCGTCACGGCGATCATCCCCCGACCGATCCGGAGGGCTTCGAGGCGTTCGCGTCCTCGCTTCCGGCACCGGTGATCAGCGAAATCCTCGCGAACCACGAGTGGGACGGCGACGAGATCCACCGCTACCCGTTCCCCGCGAGCAAGCGCCGGTACTACGAGGACCTGGATCGATTCCCCGACGGCCTCCTCGTCACCGGCGACGCCATCGCGAGTTTCAATCCGATCTACGGGCAGGGGATGTCGGCCGCGGCCCTCGACGCCCTACATCTTCATCACGCGCTCGCAAACGGGCGTGAGAACCTCGCTCCACGGTTCTTCGACCGTGCTGCCAACACGCTCGACGTCGTCTGGCGGATGACGGTCGGTTCCGACTTCGAGTATCCGGAAACCGAGGGGGAGAAGCCGGCCGGGACGGACGCGTTCAACCGCTATCTCTCGTGGGTCGTCGACGCCGCCCACGAGGACAGTTACGTCGCCGAGCAGTTCACGCGCGTTCTCAGACTCGAGGTGCGCCCGACCGCGCTGCTGACACCGGGAATGCTCGGGCGAGTCGCCAGCGCGAAAGTACGGGCATATGTCTGAGAGAGTGACTCGCACGAAGCGGGCCACCGATACTCGGGCTGTCGCGCCCGATGCGCTTCCGCCATCGGCGACGTTCGAGTTCGTCGAGACGAGCGGAATCGAGCTGCACACGCTCGTCGCCGGCGACGACGCGGACCCGCCGGTCTTCTGTCTGCACGGCTTCCCGGAGTTCTGGTACGGCTGGCGCTCGCAGATTGCGCCGCTCGTCGACGCCGGCTACCGCGTGATCGTCCCCGATCAGCGCGGGTACAACCGCAGCGACAAGCCAGACGGGGTCGACGCTTACACCATCGACGCGATGGTGGCTGATCTGGTGGGCCTGTTCGACGCCTTCGGCTACGACAGCGCGCAGGTGGTCGGCCACGACTGGGGCGGTGCGGTCGCCTGGCAGACGCTCGTGGAGCACCCCGACCGGATCGAGCGCGGCGTGACGATGAACATTCCCCATCCGGACGTGTTCTTACAGTACGTCGCTGAGCGGCCGAGTCAACTCCGACGGAGTTGGTATATGTTCTTCTTTCAGTTGCCGAAGGTGGCCGAGGTGGCGTGGCGCGCCGACGACTGGCGCGGCCTCCGATGGTTCGTCGACACCTCGAACCGCCCGGACACGTGGGACGACCGGACGCTCGAACGGTACAAGCGAGCGTGGTCTCGGCCGGGGGCGTTCACGGGGATGCTCAACTGGTATCGGGCGCTGATACAGGGCGACTCACCGGAGCCGGCATCCTGGACAGTTGAACCGGAAACGCTGCTAATCTGGGGGCGGGAGGATCCGTACCTCCACCCGGAGATGGCGGCGGCGAGCGCCGACCGGTGTGCGAACGGGCGGGTCGAACCGATCGAGGACGCCACCCACTGGGTGCAGCACGAGGCGTCGGCGCGGGTGAACGATCTGCTGGTGGATTTCCTCGAATAACCGTCTGAGCGGCTCTCGGAAGCGCCTCCTGCGTGTATGGGGGTTTCACCTACCCGAAGCCTCTTATGAAGCCGTAACCTACGGAGAGTGATGACTGACACTGTGGACGACGTCGAACTCCCGTACGACGAGGAGGCGGCGTCGCAGCAGGAAAAGATCGAGGCGCTCAGAGAGCGTCTCGACGTTCTGGAGTCCCAAAACGAAGAGATGCGGGACAAGCTGCTGGACGCGAACGCGGAGAACAACAAGTATCAGCAGAAACTCGAGCGACTCACGCACGAGAACAAGAAACTCAAGCAGTCGCCTCTGTTCGTTGCGACGGTGCAGGAGATCACCGACGACGGCGTCGTGATCAAACAGCACGGCAACAACCAGGAGGCGCTCACCGAAGTGACAGACGAGATGCGCGAGGACCTCGAACCCGACGCACGCGTCGCCGTCAACAACTCGCTCTCGGTAGTCAAGCGACTCGATAACGAGACCGACGTCCGGGCCCGCGTGATGCAGGTCGAGCACAGTCCGGAGATCACCTATCAGGACATCGGCGGGCTCGAAGAGCAGATGCAGGAGGTTCGCGAGACTGTCGAGATGCCGCTCAAGTCCCCCGAGATGTTCGAGCAGGTCGGGATCCAGCCGCCGTCCGGCGTGTTGCTCTACGGACCGCCGGGCACCGGGAAGACGATGCTCGCGAAGGCGGTCGCAAACCAGACCGACGCGACGTTCATCAAGATGGCCGGTTCCGAACTCGTCCACAAGTTCATCGGTGAGGGCGCGAAACTGGTTCGCGACCTCTTCGAGGTCGCCCGCGAGAACGAGCCTGCTGTCCTCTTCATCGACGAGATTGACGCCATCGCCTCGAAGCGGACGGACTCGAAGACCTCCGGCGACGCCGAGGTCCAGCGGACGATGATGCAACTCCTCTCGGAGATGGACGGCTTCGACGAGCGTGGCGAGGTTCGCATCATCGCGGCGACGAACCGCTTCGATATGCTCGACGAGGCGATCCTCCGTCCCGGCCGCTTCGACCGCCTCATCGAAGTCCCCAAGCCCGAGAAGGCGGGCCGCGAGATCATCTTCCAGATCCACACTCGCGATATGAACGTCGCCGAGGACGTCGACTACGAGCAACTGGCCGAACTGGCCGACGACGCCTCGGGCGCGGACATCAAAGCCATCTGTACGGAGGCCGGAATGTTCGCCATCCGCGACGACCGCACCGAGATTAGGATGGCCGACTTCGTGGAAGCCTGGGAGAAGATCCAGGCCGACGCCTCTGCCGAGGGCGAAGTCAGCCGCGCCTTCGCCTGAGTTCCGGACGCGGTCAGTCGGACTCGTCGGACCGGTTTCCGTCGACTGTCACGGCGTTTTCATCGCCCGACGCACCGCGTTCCCGTAGCCTCGCGATCGCCCGACGAGTCGTGTCGGTCGCGTCGTAGCCGCGCTCGCCGCGGACTCTCGTCTCGGTGAGCAGTCCCGCCGCGCGGAACTCCGAGAGGAGACCGTGCAGGTCCGACTCACAGAGGTCGTACGCCGAGAGGAGTTCGACGGCCGACATCGGCCCTCGGTCGGCGAGTTCGACGAGTAACCCAAGAGATCGCTTGTCGTGCGCGGCCGTCACGACGGTCCGGACCGACGCCGGGATCCCGTCAGTCGCGACCGAGAGCGCCGCCTCGCGGTCTGCGAAAGTCAGCCGCTCGTTCGGGAGGTAGCGCTCCTCACCGGTCTCGGGGTCGCGGACGCGACTCGACTCCGATGAGCGCTTTATGAGGAGATACCGGTCGCCCGACGCGTCGCGGACGGTCTGCATACGTAACCCGAGTTGCGGCGGGCGCTTATCGGTTGCGCTCGATCCGTCATTCGCCCGGTCTGTCACCGGCTCTGCCAGTCAGTCGACGTCGTTCGGCGCGCCGCTGCTGGTCTCTACTGACTCGGCGTTGCTTGACGCGCCGTTGCCGGTTTCCACTGACTCGACATCCTCTCCGGACTCCGCCGCGTCGTCGTCGGCGACGCGCGTCTGATAGGTTTGATAGAGGTCGTACGTCCGATAGAGCGCGAACAGCCCGACGACGACCGCTCCGCCGCCCAGCGTATACTGGCCCCGGAACACGACGAGCATCAGGCCGATACTGACGCCGCCGAGCGCGACGTTGGCGTAGATCACTGCTACCCAGAAGTACTTGGCAATGTCGCCATCGACCTCGATGCTGGGGTCGGCTCCCGCTCCCGGTTCCTCGATCGACGGAATAGAGGCGAGGTCGTCTTCGGGGTGGCCCCACCGCGCCTCTGGATCGGGTTCGTCGGGTTCGTCCGGCCACTCCTCGGAATCCGGGATCACACTAAAACAGACGGGCGGCACCCGCAAAAACGGTTCGCCCGGCGGTCACGCTCGTAGACGGGATATACCGGCGCCGTTCAGCAGTGGTCCGTGAGTGTGACCGTTCGGTCGGCCTCGACCCATGCAAGCGGGTTCTGCGGATCGTAGAATACGACCCCGTCGTCGACCTCGTAGGACTCGACATCGTCGAGTCCGCTCGCTTCGCCCAACCGCGCAGGGGCGGCTGACGACCGATCCGTCCGCTCGGAGTCTGCAGGGTCGACCATCGTGGACTTTGGTACGAAATAACACACTATATGTCTTGCGCCGAGAATATCGTGGTCGATAGCGAGAGGTGCCGACGTCGGGTGCAATGCCGAACCTTTTACCCCGGACTCCCGAACGCGTGGCTATGAAACAGGCAGGGCTCACCGACGACTGGGGCGGCGAGGACGCCACCGACGGCGCCCGGCCGGACGCGGAGGCGGTCGCGGTCGCCGGCAACGGAACTCAGCACATTTCGGAGGTCGTCGACAGCGAGGAGATTCGCTTTCCCGACCCCGACGGGACGGTCGAACTGCTGGTGACGCAGGTGAACTACTCCATTGAGGGGAGCGGTCGCCGCGAGTATCCCGTTCTCCACGTGTTCGGCCGGACGCCGGGCGGCGACGTCGAACACGTCCGCGTTCTCGGCTTCGAGCCGTACTTTTATGCACCGACGGAATCGCTGGACGACGAGACGCTCGACAAGGACGCGATCACGCGAACCGAGGAGGGGTTCGAGAGCATCCGCGGCGACGACCTCACGAAGATCTGCACTCGAACGCCCCGCGACGTCGGCGAGATCCGCGACGAGTTCGACCACTACGAGGCGGACATCCTCTTCCCGAACCGGCTGTTGATCGACAAGGACATCAAAAGCGGCATCCGGGTCCCGAGGCGACGCCTCGGCGACGAAGAGAGCGACGAGCGGGACGACGACGCCCCGATCCAGATTCCCCACGACGAGATCGAACCCACCGACGTCGCGGGCGACATTCGCGTCAACACCTTCGACATCGAGGTGGACGACCGCTCGGGATTCCCCGAGGAGGGCGAGGAACCGATCGTCTGTCTGACCTCCCACGACTCCGAGCGCGACGAGTACATCTCGTGGCTTTACGAGGCACCGAACGCCGGCGAGGACGTCGAATCCCCCGACGACATCGACGACTACGAGCCGATCCGCTCGGACACGGACATCGACGTCCGAACGTTCGAAGCGGAGGATGCGATGCTCGACGCGTTCGTCTCGTACATCGAGCGGACCGATCCTGAGATTTTGACAGGGTGGAATTTCGAGGACTTTGATATGCCGTACCTGCTGGACCGAATGGAGGTCCTCGATCCGCGTTCGGAGTACGACCTCGACCCCGAGCGCTTCTCCCGAATCGACGAGGTCTGGCGAGGTGGTTGGGGCGGTCCCAATGTGAAGGGCCGCGTGGTGTTCGATCTGCTGTACGCCTACAAGCGCACCCAGTTCACCGAACTGGAGTCCTATCGGTTGGACGCCGTCGGCGAACTCGAACTCGACGTCGGGAAGGAACGGTATCCGGGCGACATCGGCGACCTCTGGGAGCAGGATCCGGCGCGCCTGCTGGAGTACAACGTCCGCGACGTGGAACTCTGCGTCGAGATCGACCGGAAACAGGACGTCATCGCCTTCTGGGACGAGGTACGGACGTTCGTCGGGTGCAAACTCGAGGACGCGCCGACCCCGGGCGACACCGTGGACATCTACATTCTCCACGAGGCGCACGGTCGATTCGCGCTCCCCTCGAAGGGACGGGCCGACGCCGAGGACTACGAGGGCGGGGCCGTCTTCGATCCGATCACGGGCGTGAAAGAGAACGTCACCGTGCTGGACCTCAAAAGCCTCTATCCGATGTGTATGGTGACGATCAACGCCTCGCCCGAGACGAAAGTCGACCCCGACACGTACGACGGCGACACCTTCCAGGCCCCCAACGGGACGCACTTCCGCCGCGAACCGGAGGGGATCATCCGCGAGATGATCGACGACCTCCTCGCCGAGCGCGAGGAGAAGAAATCCCTGCGGAACGACCACGACCCCGACACCTCCGACTACGAGCAGTACGACCGACAGCAAGCCGCCGTGAAGGTTATTATGAACTGCTTCACCTCGGATACGGACGTTCTCACGCCCGAAGGCGTGCGGAACATCCGCGATCTCGACGTCGGCGACGAGGTCTACTCGCTCGACCCCGAGACGATGCGGATGGAAGTAAAGCCCGTCCAGGAGACGCACGAGTATCCGGACTACCGGGGGGACCTCGTCGACATCGAGACCAGCAAGACCGACTTCCGGGTGACGCCGAATCACCGGATGCTGGTCCGGAAGAGCGCGAAGAACGGTGCGACCTGGGACGACTACCGGTTCGTCGAGGCCGGCGATCTCTCCGAGTACTCGCAGTACGAACTCCCGCACGGGTGGTCGGTCGATAGCGGCGACCGGATCGACGAGATCGACCTCACCGAGCTGCTCGATGCCGAGGACGGCGAGTACGAGGTATGGGTCCGGCCGTCGGTCCACGGACGGGCGTTCACCGCGGAATTGGGCTGGACACCCCGACGCGTATCGAAAGCGGACGTCGGACAGACCGGCTACGTGTTCACCGCCGAGGAGTTCGAGGAACACCGCGAATACATCGAATCCGTCTGCGAGACGAGCTACGTTCACCGTGAATCGGGAAGGAAGTGGATTCCACGGACGTACGACGGCGACGATTTCCTCGAACTCCTCGCGTGGTACGTCACCGAAGGGAACGTGTACACGTCCGAAAAAAAGCAGTTCGGCGAGAACCACCGAGAGTCGTCGACGACCGTCAAGATCGCACAGAACGCAGTTGCTGACGGCGGAGAGACGGGCCGAGACGATCAGGCGCGAATCGGTGAACTGCTCGACCGGATGGGCTTCGACTGCTACGTCAACGACCGATCCTATCAGTTCACCTCGCGGCTCCTCGGGGATCTGTTCGAACGCCTCTGCGGCGCGGGCAGGGTCGAAAAGCGGATTCCCGACCTCGTCTTCGACGTCGCCGAGGAGCAGAAGCGGGACTTCTTGAACGCCCTCGTCGCGGGCGACGGCGACCAGCAGGTGAATTCGTGGCAGTACACGACCTCGAGCGAGCGACTCCGCGACGACGTCCTTCGTCTCTGTGTCCACCTGGGACAGACCGCGAGCTACAACCGCGACAGCGGCTCCTGGCGGATCTACTCCACCGAGAGATCGGAGAACTCGTTCCGGATGCACCGAAGCGGCGGACGCAGCACCGCCGACGACGGCGTCTACTGCGTGACGGTCGCGGACAACCACACGCTATTGGCGGGGCGAAACGGGAAATTCCAGTTCGTCGGCCAATCGCTTTACGGCGTTCTTGGCTGGGATCGCTTTCGTCTATACGACAAGGAGATGGGCGCTGCCGTCACTGCAACGGGTCGTGAGGTGATCGAACACACCGCCGAGGCCGCGGCCGAACTTGACAAAGAAGTGGTATACGGGGACACCGACAGCGTTATGTTAGAACTTGGACAGGAAGTGTCCAGGGAGGAGGCCATCGAGCAGTCTTTCGAGCTGGAGGAGTACATCAACGACTCCTACGACGAGTTCGCACAGGACGAACTGGACGCTGCCCGTCACCGCTTCCAGATCGAGTTTGAGAAACTCTATCGGCGGTTCTTCCAGGCCGGCAAAAAGAAGCGATACGCCGGGCACATCGTCTGGAAGGAGGGGAAAGACGTCGACGACATCGATATCACGGGCTTCGAGTACAAGCGCTCGGACATCGCCCCGATCACGAAAGAGGTGCAAAAGCGCGTGATCGAAATGATCGTCTACGGGAAGGAGACCGACGAGATCGCGGCGTATCTCAACGGGATCATCGAGGACTTCGAGACGGGCGAAATCCCCGTCGAAAAGATCGGCATCCCCGGCGGGATCGGCAAGCGACTGGACGCCTACGACACCGCAACGGCGCAGGTCCGGGGCGCGAAGTACGCCAACGAGTTCCTGGGGACGAACTTCGGACGCGGCTCGAAGCCCAAGCGGCTCTACCTCCGGAAGGTCCACCCGTCGTGGTTCCGGGAGATGGAGAACGAGGAGGGCTACGATCCCCAGCGAGACGCACTCTACGGTGAATTCAAGCGCGATCCCGACGTCATTTGTGTCGAGTACGACGACCAGGTACCCGAGGCGTTCGAGGTCGACTGGGAGAAGATGCTGAGAAAGACCCTGAAGGGGCCGATCGAACGGATCATCGAAGCGCTCGGGATGTCGTGGGACGAAGTCAAATCCGGTCAGGAGCAGACTGGACTCGGCAGTTTCGTGTAGGCTTCGCAGTTTCGCGCCGGTCTCACCACTTTCGTGGGGACCTCGATACGCCTGATGTCGATGCCGACGATTGAGGTTTGTTTCGGGAATTGCAAATATATTTTCTCTACAGTAAAGTTCGGGGTGGCGAATGCGTAACCATTATGAGCGACAGAGCCCACTTTATCGGTACGAGGCAACGAAACACGATGGCTACACTCGAAATCAAGAACCTCCACGCGAGCGTGGCGGAGGACGGTGGCGAACAGATTCTTCGTGGCGTCGACCTGGAGGTTAACTCCGGTGAGATCCACGCCCTGATGGGTCCGAACGGCTCCGGGAAATCGACGACGGCGAAGCTGATCGCCGGACATCCCGCGTACGAGGTGACAGACGGGGAGATCCTGCTCCACCTCGAGGACGACGAGTTCGGCGAGGAACTCGAGATCCCCGAAGAGCATCGAACCTGGCACCTGCTCGATCTGGAACCGAACGAGCGCGCGGCGCTCGGTATCTTCCTCGGCTTCCAGTACCCGGCCGAAATCGAAGGCGTGACGATGACGAACTTCCTCCGCACGGCGCTCAACGCCAAGCTCGACGAGCGCGAAGAACTCTTCGAGGACGAGGACGAAGACGATACCGACGTCGAGGAGGACGAAGGCTACGAGAACTCCCCGATGGAGGGTCCCGCCGACGACGGCGAAATCGGCGTCGCCGAGTTCCAGCAACTCCTCAAGGAGAAAATGGAGATTCTGGATATGGACGAGAAGTTTATGCAGCGCTATCTCAACGCCGGCTTCTCCGGCGGCGAGAAGAAGCAGAACGAAGTGCTGCAGGCTGCAATTCTCGAGCCATCGATCGCCGTTCTCGACGAGATCGACTCCGGACTCGACATCGACCGTCTTCAGGACGTCGCAAAGGGCATCAACGCGCTCCGCGACGAACAGGGCACCGGCGTGCTCCAGATCACTCACTACCAGCGAATCCTCGAATACGTCGAGCCCGACCACGTCCACATTATGCTCGATGGAAAGGTCGTCAAGAGCGGCGACGCGTCGCTCGCTGAGGATCTCGAAGATCACGGCTACGACTGGGTTCGCGAGGAAGTCTACGAGGCGGCGTAACTATGTTTGGTTACGCACAGGCCTATAAGAAACGAACCGTAAACACACACTACACACTATGAGTTCCGAACAAGATCACCTCAAAGACACTGACACCGAAGCCCGCTTCGACTTCAAAAAAGAGGAGTCCTCCGCGTTCCAGACTGAGAAGGGCTTGACCGAAGAGACGGTCCGCGTCATCTCCGAGGACAAAGACGAACCCGAATGGATGCTGAACCGGCGTCTTCGGGCGCTGAAGCAGTTCCAAAAGATGCCGATGCCGACCGACTGGCCCGGCCAGCCGGACCTCTCGGAAGTCGACGTCGCAGAGATCGTCCCGTACATCCGGCCTGACGTCGACGTCCGCGCTGGCGTCGACGACTGGACGGAACTCCCCGACGAGATCAAAGACACCTTCGACAAACTCGGCATCCCGGAAGCCGAGAAGAACGCGCTCTCCGGCGTCGGCGCTCAGTACGAGTCCGAAGTCGTCTACCAGAATATGCAGGAGCGCTGGGAGGAGAAGGGCGTCATCTTTATGAATATGGACGAGGCGGTGCAGGAGCACCCCGAAATCGTTAAGGAGCACTTTATGACGAAGTGTGTCCCCCCGTCGGACAACAAGTTCGCCGCGCTGCACGGTGCGGTCTGGTCCGGCGGCTCGTTCGTGTACGTCCCCGAGGACGTCACCGTCGAGATGCCCGTCCAAGCGTACTTCCGGATGAACTCCGAGGGGATGGGCCAGTTCGAGCACACGCTCATCGTCGCCGAAGACGGCGCGGAGGTACACTACATCGAGGGCTGCAGTGCCCCGAAGTACTCCGCGTTCAATCTGCACTCCGGCGGCGTCGAGGTCTTCGTGGGCGAGGACGCCCACGTCCAGTACTCGACCGTCCAGAACTGGTCGAAGAACACCTACAACCTCAACACCAAGCGCGCGCTCGTCGAGGCCGACGGCCGGATGGAGTGGATCTCCGGCTCGATGGGCTCGAAGGCGACGATGCTGTACCCCTCGACCGTCCTCAAGGGGCCGAGGGCCTCCGACAATCACATCACTATCGCCTTCGCCGGCGACGGACAGAACATCGACACCGGCGCGAAGGTCTATCATAACGCGCCGAACACGAAGTCTACCATCGAGTCGAAGTCGATCTCGAAAGACGGCGGTCGGACCAACTACAGAGGGCTGGTCCACATCGCCGACGGCGCTTCGGACTCCTCGACGTCCGTCGAGTGTGACGCACTGATGTTCGACAACGAGTCGACGTCGGACACGATGCCGTATATGGAGATCAACGAGTCGAAAGTCGACGTCGCCCACGAGGCGACGGTCGGCAAGATCGGCGACGAGGACGTGTTCTACCTCCAGTCACGCGGCCTCGACGACGACGACGCCAAGCAGATGATCGTCTCGGGCTTCATCGAGCCGATCACCGAAGAGCTCCCGATTGAGTACGCGGTCGAACTCAACCGCCTCGTCGAACTCGAGATGGAGGGGAGCCTCGGATAGTATGAGCGGCGTCCAATTGCCCGCGAACCTCTCGGAAGAGACCGTTCGCGAGATCTCAGAGAGCCGCGACGAGCCCGGGTGGCTGCTCGAGGCCCGCCTCGACGCGCTCGAATCGCTCGAGACGCTCGACCTCCCGGATGTCATCCAGACGCCGGGCCGTCGCTGGACCAACCTCGACGCGCTCGACTTCGAGTCGCTCGTCGACCCACTGGATCAGGCTGACGAGACCGAGCGCGCGAGCGACGAGGGCGTCGAAGTCCTCACCTTCGCCGAAGCGATCGACGCGCACCCCGAACGTGTCGAATCCGCGTTCGGTTCGACGATCGATCCCGAAGAGAATTACCTGACGGCGCTATCAGCGGCGCTCTTCACCACCGGAACGGTCGTCTACGTTCCCGAGGGCGTCGACGCCGAGGACGTGACGATCCGCGCGGAGATGAACTCCCGCTCGCTGTTCAGTCACACGCTCGTCGTTACCGAGAAGTCGTCGTCGGTAACTATCCTCGAGAGCATCGAGTCCGGTGAGAGCGTCGACAGCGACGCCCGGTATTTCTCGAACCTCGTCGAGATCGACGCCGGCGAGAACTCGTACGTGCAGTACGGGTCGCTACAGGACCTCGAAGAGGACACGTACAGTTACTCGCTCAAGCGCGCAGACGTCAACACGTACGCGACAGTCAACTGGATCGAAGGCAACCTCGGCTCTCGGCTCACCCGCTCGGACGTCGAGTCCGAACTCAACGGTGACTCCGCCGAGACGAAGATCGTCGGCGCGTTCTTCGGCCACAGCGACCAGCACTTCGACGTGAACGCGCGCGTCTGGCACCAAGCCGAGAACACGACGGCGGATCTCGTCACCCGCGGTGTCCTTGACGAGGAGGCGCGCTCGGTGTACGAGGGTGTCCAAGACGTCGGCCGCGACGCGTGGAACACGAGTTCCTACCAGCGCGAGAACACGCTGATGCTGTCGGACGAAAGCGAGGCCGACGCGTCGCCAAAGCTGATCATCCACAATCACGACACGGAAGCCTCTCACTCCGCGACGGTCGGGCAAGTCGATCAAGAAGACCTGTTCTATATGGTCTCGCGGTCGGTTCCGCCGCAGCAGGCGCGGAATATGCTCGTCAAGGGCTTTTTCGTGCCCGTTCTCGAAGAGATCGAGGTCGACGAGTTCCGCGACGACCTCGAAGAACTGATCGCCGCGCGGCTCCCGTAGACGGCGTTTTCCGCCGGCTTTCGCTTTACTCTCGGTAGCACTGTCCCGTAGTCGTAACACAGCGCGGCCCAGGTGCGGAACCGCTCCAGGCCATCGACCGCTCGTCTGCGTTGCCGTCGGTGTCGCCGACGCCGAGTCTGCCCGGCGGAACGACCGCGACGGCGACCGTCCGAACCCGGAATCCAATACGTTCGCTCCGCCCTAAAGCCTCCGTCTCACCGTCTCCATCGACATCGAGCGCGACGACCGCACCGTCCCGGACGTACGCCGTTTCGCTCTCCTCGACGCTGACAGCGAAGCGGCCGTACGCACCGCGGGACTCGACGACCCAAAGGTTCGCCGTGGCGACCCATGGACTGAGCGTCGGCGAGAGCGGCACGCCCGCTGGGATCCCGCCGATGGTGTCGTTCGTCGCGCGAGCGACGCCCCGTTCGGTGGCCCGGCCTGCGGCGTCGGTCACCGCCTTCTCGGCGAACGTGCGGGTGGAGGTGACGGCGTCGTCGACGGCCGATTCCGGGACGCGAACGCGTTCGGAGGTTGCGACGCGCCGGAGCTCAACTCGTAGGGCAGTGCTGAGTCGGTCTGCGGCGAGAGCCGAGGCCCGCCGCCCGGTGGAGTTCGGTTTGATCGCGACAGCGGCCACCGCGCGGGCCAGCGACCCGTCGGTCGCGGCGACCGAGCGCTCGCCGGGGCCGTCAAAGCGGTCGAACGACTGATCGACGACCCGGCGGCGCTCGTCCCGGCTGAGTGACGTTTCCCGAGCGAGCGTTCGCGTAGCAGTAGTTCTGACGTCTCTCATCGAACGCTCAACCGCCCGTGCGAGCGCGTCCCGGCGAGCCCGCAACTGTGGATTCCGATGCGTTTCGAGCGTCGAATCGGCGGCGAGGAGGGCCTGCCCTGCTGTGTGAAGTGAGACGCGACCTGGGTCGCCGAGGAGCGTTCGCGTGACCAGATCCGCGCTGTCGCCGTACGGCACGCTGAATACGTTCACGTTTCTGACGGCGAGTCCGACGTACCGCTCGTCGTCGGCGATGCCGTCGACGAGGGTGCCCTCCACGGGGTCGAGGGCGAGATACGCGGGGTCGGCGTCGGGGACTAGAACCGTCTCGCCGCGGACGCCCGTTTTCTCGCCGACGTTCGTCCGTGGTGACGGTGCGTGAGGGGTAAGCGCCGCGAGTTCGGCCACCCGCGAGGGACCGAGACCGCTCGCGTCGAGCGCGCGGTCGATGCCGTCGTTCTGCGACCGGGTCTGCCCGGCGCGGTCGTCGAGTCGCGCGACGACCCGATCGAGATAGGCCGCGCGGGCGGCGACACGAGTCCGATCCGCGACACCGTCGTACCGGGTTGGGGTGTCCAGCAACTCGGCCCGTTGGTCACGGACGAGGGCTGCGAGTCGCGCCGCGCCGTTCGCGCGACCGGTGGCGGCGTCGCTGGCAGCAACGTCGACGGAGAGGGTGCGCACGCGGTCTCGCAGTTGGGCGAGGTCGGCGTACACCCAGGCGTCGAGGTCGGCGGGGCGCTCTCCCACAATCGCCCGGGATCCGCTCGTTCGCCCGCCCGTCGCGGCCTTTCGGGCGATTGCGTCGGGGCCACCGAGAGCGGAAACGAGCCGATCGGCCTCCGACCGTCCCTCCCGAAGGTTCGGTCCGGAGAGCGCACCACCGCTCTCGAACACCGATCCGAGGGGACGGGTCGGTGCGGCGGTTTCACGCAGGCGACCGGTCCCGATAATGTGGACGCGGTGGACGTCCCGCCAGGAAGCGCTCGTCGTTCGGGGCGTCTCGTTGACTTTCACCCACGTCCGCTCAACGCGCCATCGCTCGATGACCCGTCGGGTGGCCGAGTAGAGTCGTCGCGTCCCGACTCCGACCCGAGGGTTCCCTCGGCGTCGACTTCTGTATTCGGTCACGGAGAGTGCCTTCGACGTGTCCGAGTGCGCGAGCGTCCAGTTTTCCCCGGGCGGTCGCGGTGTTGGGCGGCGCTCGTCGTCGATTGTCCGGACACCGGCGCGAACTGAGACCGTCGCCCGATAGCCGTCGTGCCGGATCGATTCAAGACGCTGCGCGCCGTTCGATCCCCGGAGCAGACTCAGGAACGCCTCGTCAGCGGTCCCGTTTACCCCTACGGAGATGGTTCGTGTCGCCGGGAGGGAACGCCAGTCAGTCCTCGTTTCCGACCGCTCGGCCGCGTTCGGATCCGGAAGTCGGCCCGTGACCGCCGAGACGACTCGCGGGTCCGCTCGGGCCCCAAGGAGATCAGTGAGACCGGTCCGAAGTGTCGCTGCCCGGACGCCGGCGGCCGCGTCAGGATCGGCTCGTCCGAACGCGGCCCGCTGTGCGTCGAGCAGTCCGGCGTTCGTCGAGAGCGCGACGTGACGGTTCCCGACGACGTTCTCGATTGGTAGGCCGCCGTACTGTCCCAGACCGCGGGCTTGCGCCATCGCCGTGACGCCAACGGTAGTGCGGCGGGCGAGCCCCGGGCTTTCGAGCGGACCGGCGTTCAGCCGCTCCTGGAAGTTCATCGTGCGGTCGTGAAGCGCCAGCACGGGGATGCCAACGGTGACGGTGCGGTTCACCCGGCGCGTCTCCAGCGTTCGGCTCTCGCTTTCGACCGTCAGTTCGAGCCCGCGGATCGTCACCTGAAGTTCCGTTCCGTCGTCGAGGCCGGCGATGGAAACGCGTTCGATCGCCTCGGAAGCATCCGCGACGGAGTCCCCGAACGACGCGCGGGCGACGCTCTCGCCGCGTCGGTGTTCGATCGGGTCCATCGCCGCTCGGGCGGCGAGGAAGATCCGCAGTCGGAGATAGCGACGGAAGATGTCGGAGCCAGCGAGCGCGGTCCCGGCGTCGCTGTCGGCCGTGACGGTGACCGGATCACGGGCGGCGGCCGTCGCAGCGTCGCGAGCGGCGGTTCTGAGGGCGGCCGTCGCTTCGGCATCGACACGGTCTGCCACAACGTCGGCTGATCGATCGACCGGCGCGGGTCCGGGCGTCGCGAGCGAAGCGGCGAACGTCGAACTGCCGACGAGAAGCAACACGCCGAGGAGCGCGAAGGGGATTCGGGCGCGGTCGTCTTCGGCGAGCCGCATCATCGCTCACCCCCAGCGTCGTCCCACGTTCTAACCACGATCCGGACGGAGGAGACCGAGACCGCCGAAGCGGCTTCCTCGGGGCTCTCGTACTGTGATCGAAGGTCGGCAGTCATCCGAGGAGCGAGGCGGCGTGCGATCCGCGCGTTGGCCGCCGCCGTGTCCTCGGTCGCGAGCGGTGCCGCCACCGAGGCGTCGGTGGCTGTCGCCAGTCGCGCGTAGCGATGACGGACCAGTGCCGCCGCCGGGTCGTCGCCGCGGAGTGTGAGCCGTGCCGGGCCGGGAGGGACGAGGACAGTCACCGTCCGTTCGGCGACGATCGTCCCGAGTCGGTCGAATCCGTCGGCGGCCGGCAGGGCCGGTGGCTCGACGCCCGTCGGAATCCTGAGCGTCGCCGCGTGGACCCGACCGGACGAGGGCTCGGGGCCGACACCGAGGTGTCCGCCGACCGGTGCCCCGGGGTACGGACGCCACATCGCATCGATCCGGACCGACGCACCGGTTCGGGCACGGACTGCGTCGCTGACGGCTGTCCCGAACTGCACTCGACTTCGGGTGAGGGGTGACAGGTCGGCGGTCGATCCCCGACCGCGCTCCCGGTCGAGGTCGACGCCGCTGCCGGCCATCGCGCCGCGGGCCAGCAGGCCGGCGAGACTTCCGTGGGCCGTGCGGTGGAGTTCCGGCGAATCGAGAGCGACTGCAGGCACGCCATCGGTGGTCGGCGTTGAGGTTCGCATCTCGCGCACGCCCGGTGCGAGCGAGTAGTTGACATGTCCGGTCGTCGTAGCGAGCGAATCGGCGACGGCGTCGGCCGCGCCGTGCGTCGCCGCAGGCGATCGATCGACGGTTACGAGGCCGACGACGGCCGCTGTGATGAGGAGGAGACAGACCGCCGCGTCGACGGCGACGTTCATCGCCACACCCAGACAGTGAGTCGGCCCCAGATCACGTCGCCCTCGCCGGAAGCGACGCTGACCGGGCGGGTCGCGCGGTCGACTCCGGATCGCTCCCCACGCGGGGGGCGCCGTCCGTTCGTCCACCGCCCTCGTTCTGTGGTCACCGCGACGGCGACGCGGTAGCCGTCGGGGGCGACGTCGCTCGCGCCGATGAGGGCGACGGGATCGACCACACCGCCAGTGCTCACAACGTCGTGAATACGGTCGAGGGTCGGATCGGCGAGTGCGTCGTCGGTCTCGGTCGGCATCGTCGAGTCCAGTGTCGTCGCGTAGAGGGACACGCCGGTGCAAACGGCGAAGAGAGCGATCAGCGCGACCACCGGAGTCGTCTGCGCTCGCATCCCCGACCTCGGGTTGCGATCACGCATCAACGAGAACGACATCCACGCCCTCCCACGTGGTCCGACGGACGAGCAGCGTCCGATCGACCTCGCGCCAGGGTGCGTCGCTCGCGGTCGCACGGGCACCGACGACCGCCTGGCGAAAGGCATCCGGCGAGTCGTACACCCGGTCCGGCGGTGTTCCGTGGAGGACGTCACGCAGCGGCGACTCCGACACCGGAACCGGTGTGACGGGCCCGAACGCCAGCGACGCGTGTGCCGTCCCCGCCTCGGAGCGAAGGGCGATCCGTCGTGTCCCGAGGCGAATCGAATCGGCATCCAGCGGGTGCTCCGCAGTTGCGGCATACTCCGTGGCCGCGACGCGGTCGACAGTTGCCCCCACCGCAGCGGCATCCGGCGGCGGTTCCGTCGGGAGTCCAGCGGTCGCGCCGAGCAAGGCGACGCCCGCAAGTGAGAGGCCGATCCAACCGTACCACGCGTCCACCGTCACGTCGAACATAGCGCCGATGGTCTCCCTCTCGTATATAAAGGCTCGCGCTCGGCACACGCTCAGAACAGCGCTGCTGCCCCGACGTACGCCGCGAAGTACGCTGTAGTGGCGGAACAGAGCGCGAGGCCGACTCGATATCCGACGAGCGACCGATCCAGCCCGCGGTCCAACCCCGTCGCCAGGGCCGTCAAGATGGCCGCGAGGGCGAGTACGTACGCACCCACGGCAGTCCCGAGCACCGACGGAGAGAGCAGTACTGCGCTCGATCCACTCCCGGTCCCGAGGGCAGCGCCAGACGTCACTGTGCCCGCCGACCCCGCTGACTGTGCGGCCTCGGCCGTGGCCATCTGGGCCGCCATCGCGACGGTCGCCCCGCCGACCAGTGGGCCGAACAGTGCCGCCGTGTGACTCAGCGTTCCGGTGATCGCCGCGAGTTCCCGCCGGGCCGACGCTTCGACGCGCTGGAGTTGCGTTAGGTGATCGGCCAACGCGACGAGCGTGGGTCCTGCCGCCCGGCCCTCCCGTGCGGCGACCGCGAGAAGCGACGCAGTCGCTCGCGCCCGTGGACTCGGAACGTCTGCGAAGGCACCGTATTCCCCGAGAAACGAGCGATAGACGCCGATTCGTAGTCGCCGTTGGACGCCGGCAGCGGCCGCGAAGCAGTCGCTGGTGCGCCCGGTGGTCGCGTCGGCCGCAGACTCGATTGCCGACTCGACCGGCTCGCCGCTGCTCACGCAGCGACCCACGACACCCGTGGCGTCGGCGAGGCCCTCCTCGACCGCTCTGACGTCCGCTCGTATCGCCGCCATCGATCGATAGTGAACGACCAGCATAGCGCCGAGTCCGAGGCCAACGGCTCCGATGGACCACCCCCAGGGCACGAGTGCGCCTCCCACGACTGCCCCGACACCTGCGCCAGCGACACCGGCGGCGATGCCGCGGATCGGTCCGGACGGAGCCGCCGGATGAGCGGCCGTCACTCGGACGGGCGCGAGCGCGACGGGCCGACGAAGCAGTAGCCAGGCGCCCGCGAGGACCAGTCCCGCAGGGAGCACACAATCGTAGAGTAGGACGAACACGCTCGCCGGGACCGACACGCCACCGGCGCGTGCCGCAGGGAGCACGCCGACGAGCGCCAGCGGCAGCAAGATGCCGAAAGCGTAGATCCCACTGGCGGGGCCGCGAACGCTTCCGGCGAACTCGGCCATCTCGGTCCGAGTCCCGTCGAGGACGGTCTCCAGCGCGCGGTCGAGCGCCTCCTCGCGGTCCTCAACCGGAACCGCAACGGCGGCCGAGAGCAGCGAGACCGACCGTTCCAGCGCAGGAAACCACTCACGCCACTCGGCCGCAAACGGCTGCAGACCGGCGTCGGGACCGGAACGCGACCGCTCAGCGTGCGCTGCGAGGCTGCGTGCGAGCGGCCCCTGTCCGGTTCGCGCGGCGAACAGCGCCGCCCGCTCCGGTGTCGCGTCGAGTCGTAACCGGAGTGCCGCGCGAGCGACGAGCCCCGGTGCGTCCCCGAGCGACCGTGTTCGACGGAGCGTAGCCGCGGCGACGGGCGCGCGATGAACGAGGTGTGTCGCACCCAGCCCGATCCCGACCGCCGCCGGGAGCACCACCGCTATCGGGGCCTGGGGGATCGATAGCGCGGTGGCCACAAGGAGTACCACAGCGACGATCGGTGCGGCGGTGTACCCGGCGGCAACGACGGTTTCGGCGCGGAGGTCGCGCTCGACGAACATCAGCGAGCGCGTCAACTCATCAGTCGGTTCGACGGACCCCGGATACCAGCCGGCGAGTGTGCGCACCAGTCGTTCGAGCCGCGTCTGGGACCCCATCATCTCACGTCCCGACGGACTCGCTTCTGATCGGCCGGTCGCGTCAGCCCCGCCGTCGCGAGTCGGTCGAGCCGCGCCGTGCGTTCCTGGAGCAACGCCAGCAGATCGGCGTACGACTCCTCGTCTCCACGGAGTCGATCGACGAGCAGGCTCTCACCCCGATCAATGCGACCGCACCGGCGGAGTGACCCGTCCGATCGCTCGAAGAGGGCATAGAACGAGGACTCCGCGCCCGTCGCGTCAACCGCTTCGATGGCGGAGACGTATCGCTCGTCGCCGTCGCGGGCGCAGGTGACGACGAGGTCGGTCGCGCCGAACGACGACGGCGGCACGCCCAGATCGGAGACCACGCGCTCACGGACGGCGGCGGCCGAGTCGCCGTGGATCGTCCCGAGTACGGCGTGGCCGTGCGCACCGATTCGCATCGCCTCGTAGAGCGCGCTCGCCTCCTCTCCACGGACTTCACCGACAGCGAGCGCCCCGTCGCCGAGTCTGAGCGCCGACCTGAGCGCGTCGGTCGGCTGGAACGACCCGCCTCCCGGTCCGGCGGTCGGATCCCGACCCCCTGGCTCGGTGTAGAGCGACTGAACGTCCCGGCCACGCTCGCGGAGTGAGGCGACCGGTAGTTCCGGCGTGTCTTCGATGCTCACGAGCCGCGTCGCGGGCGGGAGTTCCCACAACAGCGCAGTCAGTAGCGTCGTCTTCCCGGCCCCCCGGGTGCCGGCCACGATGATCGTCGCGCCGCGCTCGACCGCAATCGAGAGAAACGACGCTGCTCGGGCTGTGATCGAGCCGGCTTCGATCAGTCGGGTCAGCGTCCACGCTGCCGCGCCGCGGATCCGGAACGCGAATCCGACGCCGTCGCTGGCAGGCGCGGTCACGCCGGCGACCCGGATCTGACGGCCGGTTTCGCCGACAAGCGAGGCGTCGAGCGTCGGCGAACTCCGCGAGAAGGCCCGCCCGCTCTCGCGCCGGAACCGCGAGGCGAGCGAGGCGGCCCCGGCCGGCGTCAGCCGGACGTTCGTCGGGAGTCGTTCACCGTCGACAACGACGCGGACCGGCGAGTCTGTGACCGGGGCGGAAACGAGAACGTCGGAGACCGCTTCGTCGGCGAAGAGATGTTCCAAGAGGCCGAGTCCGTGCGTGTGCCGCGCGAGTACGTCAGCGATTCGCTCGACTGGTTGCGTTCTGTCTGCGACGCGCCTGACTGCCCGACCGGGGGCGCGCTCACCGCCCCCGACAGAGCCGCTCGCGAGGAGATCACGAGCGGCTGCCAGCGTTGCCGTTCCGTCGTCGTCGAGGTCGTGAGCAACGGGGGCGAGGTGATACGAACGCGCCTCTGGAGAGTCCACGATCTGCACAGTCGCTCCGGTCGGGAGTTCGCGCGTCTCGGACGCGCTGGCGTCCGGCGAGATCACCCGCGAGGCGTGCGCTTGCGAGATTGTCGGCCCGACGAACGGGCGAAGCGCGGCCACGTACGGATCCGCAGCCGTCGCTGCTGGGGAAGTACGCCCACCGTCGAGACGCGTCGCAACCACAGCGAGCCCCGATTCGGCGGCGATGCGGCCGACTGCACCTGCTCGTCCCGTCGCTCGGTGCGCCGCTGCGAGTGGATCCCGGTGCGCTCGCTCGGCCAGTGACTCGTCGTGGAACGAGACGCGCTCGACGAAGCGGCCCGCCGCCACGAGCAGCGCCAGGGCGGCATCGGTGTAGGTCCGCTCGCGCCCGGCACAGCGGGTCCGAACTGCGTCGGCGTCCCGCCGGGAGAGCGCGTCGATCGCCGTCGTCCGGCACGACGGTGCGGATTCGAGTCGTCCCCGCCCCGGACAGTCGTCGGCATCGACGACGAGTTCACACCGCTCTGAGAGTCCGAGGCCGACGGGAGTCTCGAACGAGGTCCGACACCGACAGACGGTCGGGTCCGTGGTCGCTTCGTCGTCGGAGTCGTGCTCGCGTGGCAGTACGGCGCGAGCGACGTCCGACAGGGAGCCGCCGAAACCGTCGACGAGGGAGTCGAGGGGGTGAGTCATACCGCTCGTGGTCGCGTCATCGGATATAAACAATCGTCCTCAGCCACGCGACCCGCGGGAGACGACGAGCGAGGGGCCACGGGCGTCCGCAACGAGCGCGAGCGAGAGCGCGTGCCGACCGCTCGAACGGAACACGACCGGGCCCGTTGGCGTCCGAATCTGGACCGGAAGCGAGAGTCCGCGGAGGCGCGTCGGCGACGACGGCAGCGCGTAAGTCACCACGGACCGGTTGCCCGGACCGCCCGGTCGCCCACCGACTGCGACGAAGGCGGGGGCGGCAGTCGTCCACGACGCTCGCGGGAGCGTGACAGTGACGCGTCGCGTCGCGGCCTGCCGCCGCGTTTCGACGGGGTCATTGGTCGATGCGAGTCCGTGGCCGGCGCGCTCGATTCGATCGGCCGCGCTCTCGATTCCCTCGGCCGCACGCGTCGCACCAGCATCGGCAATCGCCGGGACGGCGGCCGCGAGCGTCGCAACGGTCAACACGGCCGCGACGACGAGGCGAATCACCGCAGGGCGTCTCGGAGCCGAGCGCCGAGTCCCGCCGCTCCGTCCGAGTCAGAGCCGTTCGCCGCTGACGGTGCTGTCTGTGACCGCTCGTCCGATTGCGACGGCAGTCGGCCGTCTCGCGACTGGACCCGGCCTGCAGGTGGCGTCGTCGAAGCCGGCTTCTCCGTCTGCGAGTGTTCCGGTGATGGCTGCTCCGCTGATGGGTGTTCCCGGGAGGGTTGCTCCGTCGCGGTCGCCGTCTCGGTATCGGACAGTCGCTCGCGGACGAGTCCGTTCTGCTCGGCCCCGAACGCGTCCTCCAGCGCTTCGGCCTTCGCGAGCGCGATCGACGCCCGTCGTTCGACTGCCTCGTCGACCGCTTCGATGCCACCGAGGAGTCCACGGACGGCGTCGAGTTCGGCTTCCAGTTCGGTCACTCGGCGGTCGAGCTCGCCGATGCGGTCCGACTCGTCATCGGCGTCCCCGCACGCCGCGTCACTCGCTGTGGCGTCCGCTTCTGAGGGTCGTTGTGACGTACTCGCGGTGGCGGCCAGCAGGTCGGTCGGCGACGGCGTCGGACGCGATCCGTGGTCGGGTTCGCTTGCCATACCGACGGTGGCCTCGCCATCGGATATAAATCGTCGTACGGCCGCGTTCGAGTCGCACTGCCACGAATCGCGCCGGCCGGGCGAACGTTCAAGGGCTACCTTAGCAATATAGAGGATATGAAGTCCCTCCTGATCGGCATCGGCCAGGCCGGCGGGAAACTCGCCCGCGAACTGGTCGAATATGACGAGCGGATGGGGTTCGGATCCATCCGCGGCGCAGTCGCCGTCAACACCGCGAAGGCAGACCTCAAAAACCTCCCCTTCGAGACCGTCCTCATCGGGCAGGATCGGGTGAAAGGCCACGGCGTCGGCGGCGACAACGAACTCGGTGCCGAGGTGATGCGGTCGGACACGAACGAGGTGCTCTCGGCGCTCGACGGTCGGATCACCGCCGGCGTGGAGTCGATTTTCGTCGTCGCCGGCCTCGGCGGCGGGAGCGGGAGCGGCGGCGCGCCAGTGCTCACGAGGGAACTCCAGCGCATCTATGATATTCCGGTCTACGGCCTCGGGATCCTCCCCGGACGGGACGAAGGCGCGATGTATCAGGTGAACGCCGGCCGCTCGCTCAAGACGTTCGCTCGCGAGGCGGACGCGCTGTTGCTCGTCGACAACGACGCGTTCCGCTCGGCCGGTGAGAGCGTCACCGAGGGATTCGACGCGATCAACGAGGAGATCGCCCAGCGCGTCGGACTACTGCTGGCGTCCGGGGAGGCCGTCGACGGCGTCGCCGAGAGCGTCGTCGACTCTTCGGAGATCATCAACACCCTCCGGACCGGCGGGATCGCCGCGCTCGGGTTCGCGTCGGCGGAGGCCGCCCCCAACGCCGAGGGGAACATCAACACCGTGATGAGCACCACCCGCCGCGCGCTCCTCTCGGGATCGAGCCTTCCGGACGCGGCCGACGCCGACGCCGCACTCCTGATCGTGGCCGGCAACCAGGACGCCATCCCGCGGAAGGGTGTAGAGCGCGCGCGAAAATGGGTCGAAGAGGAGACCGGCAGCCTTCAAGTCCGCGGGGGCGACTTCCCTCTCGAGAGCGACCGGATCGCGACGCTCGTGCTCCTGGGCGGCGTCGAGCGCTCTGATCGGATCGAGACGTTTATGCAGCGCGCCTCGGACGCACAGGAAGCCGAACCAGAGGACGCCGCGAACGATGACCCCGCCGACCAGTGGGGGAACGACGAACTCGACGATCTGCTGTAATCCGGGATCTATGCGACGTTCTATCTGAGCAACAACGCGATCAGTGACGACGGCGAGTCAGCTACCCTGTGGCTGTCGGGACAGGTGCGCTTCCAGCGACTACTTCAGGAGACTCGCCCCGTCGACTTCGGCGCGGGAGTACTCGACGTCCATCAGGTCGAGAATCGTCGGGGCGATGTCGTAGAGATCGACATTCTCGATGCTGGCGTCGGGATCGTCGACGTACAGCGTCGCGTTGTCGAAACTGTGCATCCCGTTCCGTGGCCCTGTCCCGAACACGTCTTTGTCGCCTTTGAACCCCGACTTGAGATCGAAGCCGTGGTTCGGAACCACCACGAGGTCGGGCGCGATGTCGTCGTGATCGCCGCGGAAGGCGTCTTCCTTCTCGACGACGCGCTCGGCGACCTTCCGGCCGTCCGGGCCTTCGAGTGCCTCGAGTTCGGCTTTGAGTTCGTCGCGCGTCTCCTCGTACTCGTCTTTCGGCACGCTCCCACGGGGCTCGCGCCCTTCGAGGTTGACGTAGAACCGGCCCGGAATCAGCGAGTAGGCCCGCGTGTCGTCGCTGATGTCGCCGAGTTCCTCGTGATCGTCGTTCTCGTACGAGAGCCACCCCCGCTCTTCGAGCCAGGCGTTGCAGTGGACCTCGTAATCCAGCGAGGTGAAGCCGTGGTCGGAGGCGACCACGAGCGTCACATCGTCCGGCAGCGACGCCCGAATAGCGCCGACGTACTCGTCAACCGTCTCGTAGAAGTCCAAGAATGCCTCTCTGTTTTCGCCGTCTTCCTCGTAGTCCTTGAACAGGAAGTGGTTCACCCGATCGGTCGTCATAAAGACGCCGAAGAACAAGTCCCAGTCGTCGCGTCCGAGAATCTTCTCAAACGCCTCGTACCGGCGTTCAAGCGTCTTGTGCGCGTCCTCGACGAACTCCGTTTTGTCGTCGTCGTGTCCGAGTTTGGCGTTGACGTCGATCCGGTACCCGAGTTCGTCGAGTTCGTCCCGGAACTCGTCGGGGGTGGCCGCCTTGTCGACACCGGGTGAGAGAAAGCCCGAGACCATTCGCTGGACGTTGCGCTGCGGCGGGAACGTCACCGGGACGTTCAGTACGCTCGCCTCTCGTCCGGCGTCGGTGACACGGTCCCAGATCCGCGTTGCTTGAACGTCCCGACCCATCGGAACGTAGGTGTCATAAGAGCCGTTCTCGCGGTCCTGGAAGCCGTAGACGCCAGTCTCACCGGGGTTGACGCCCGTCGTGAGCGCCGGCCAACACGCCGACGACTCGGGCGGCACGATGCTCTCGATCGAACCCGCGCTCCCCTCGGAGGCGAGCGCAGTGAAGTTGGGGAACCGATCCGGGTTATCGTCGAGAAGACTGAAAGGAACGCCATCGATACCGATGAAGGCGACGCGGGGGTGATCCTCCCCTCGCAACCGATCGAACAATCCCATATCGCTCGTAATTCACGGGCGTCATAAGTACTTTCGTCTCCGCGCGGCCACTGCCGCCGTCTGGGACACGTGGCCAGTGCAGTCCTGTTATGGGCAGCGAAGGAGCGAAGTGTGCGCCGCCGCAATACGTGATTGAGAGCCGTGAAGGAGTTCGAACGAAAGCAACTGTTGGAGCGAGTCAATCGGGAGGCTGCGACGGTGGGTGCGGACATCCCGGATTCGATCGACGTCCAGGGCGAAGAGATCGAACTGCAGAACTTCGTCTTCGAGATCAAGCGGCGCGATACGATTCCGCCGGGCGAGCGCGATCGGGTCGAGCGAGCGAAGAAGAATCTCCGTCGCGAGCGCCTCCAGCGCCTCCAGCAGATCGAAGATGGCGGGATCGCCTACGAGGAGGGAGTCGATCTGGCCGAGAGCATCGTCGGCATCGATCGGGCGCTGAACGCCCTCGAGCAACTCCGGCCAGTCGACGTCGAACAGGAGGCCGAGGTCAAGGAGACCGCCGACCAGAAGCGCTGGATGAAGTTCCTGAAACAGGCGCTCGGTCGCGAGAACACGGGCGGTCCGTCTCGGGGACGCGGCGGTGGTCGCCTGTGAGTCGAAACGCCGAGGTCGCCGCTCGATTCGAGGAGTTCGCTGACCTGCTCGAAGCGGATGACGTCTCGTACAAACCGAGCGTGTACCGGCGCGCCGCCGAGAACATCCGAGAGCACCCCGAACCAATCGAGGATCTCGCAGCCGGTGGCGAGGAGGCGGTCGCGGAGATCGACGGCGTCGGCGACGCCATCTCCTCGAAGATCGTCGAGTACGTCGAGACCGGCAAGATCGCCGAACTCGAAGCGCTCCGTGAAGACCTACCGGTCGACATCGAGGCGTTGACGCGGGTCGAGGGCGTCGGGCCGAAGACCGTCGGCACGCTCTACGAGACGCTCGGGATCACCACGCTCGACGAACTCGCAGCGGCAGCCGAGGCCGGGGAGATCCAGGACGTGAGAGGATTCGGGCCGAAGACCGAGGAGAACATCCGCGAGAACGTCGCCTTCGCGCGCGAGGCGCAAGAGCGAGAGCGCCTCGGCGACGCGCGTCCACTCGCGGACGACGTGCTCCGGTATCTCCGCGAAACCGACGCCGTCGTCGAGGTCGACGTCGCAGGGTCGATCCGGCGGTGGCGTGACACAATCGGTGACGTCGACGTGCTCGTCGCCAGCGAGGCGGGCGAGGAGGTCGTCGACACGTTCGTCGCGTGGCCGGGCGCGACAGACACCATCGAGGCGGGCGACGCCAAGGCCAGCGTCCGCGCAGGCGACGTGCGCGTGGATCTCCGTGTCGTCGTCCCCGACGAGTTCGGGGCGGCGCTGCAGTACTTCACTGGCAGCAAGGACCACAACGTCGAACTCCGGAACCGCGCGATCGCCCGCGACCTGAAAATGAACGAGTACGGCGTCTTCGACGTGTCCGGGGTCTCGAATCCTAGCACCGGCCAGCGAGTGGGCGACAGGATCGCCGGCGAGACGGAAGCGTCGATGTACGAGGCGCTCGGCCTGCCGTGGGTCCCGCCGGAACTCCGCGAGGGGAACGGCGAGATCGACGCTGCCGCTGACGACGCACTCCCGGCGCTCCTCGAAGCGCGCGCGCTTCGCGGCGACTTGCACACCCACACTGACTGGTCCGACGGCCGGTCGTCGATCGACGAGATGGTCAACGCGGCGATCGAACGGGGGTACGACCACTACGCCGTGACCGACCACGCGACCGGCCCGGGAATGGTGGGTGATGTCGGCCTCTCTGAGGAAGATCTCAGAACGCAGATGGGGGCGATCGACGACGTTCGCGACGGTCTCGACGCGGACCTCGTGCTCTTGCACGGCGTCGAGGCGAACATCGACGCCGACGGCGACCTCTCGACGGACGACGGCGTTCTTGAAGCGTTGGATGTCGTCGTCGCCTCGCCACACGCCGCACTCGGACAGGACCGCGAAGCGGCCACCGAGCGACTCGTCCGGGCCGTCGAGCACCCGAGCGTCGACATCCTCGGCCATCCGAGCGGTCGGCTGCTCAACGAGCGCGAGGGGCTGGAGTTCGACATCGAGCGCGTTGCCGAAGCGGCAGCAGGCGCCGGGACCGCACTCGAAATCAACGCCGACCCCGCGCGACTCGACCTCCCCGGAGAACACGTCCGAATCGCCGTGGAGGCGGGCGCGACGATCGCGATCGATACCGACGCACACGCGCCCGGCGCGCTTGGGTACGCACGGTATGGCGCGCACACGGCCCGGCGCGGGTGGTGCGAGCGCGAGGACGTTCTGAACGCGTGGAGCACCGAGGAACTGCGGTCGTTCCTGCACTGACCGACCCGACGTGTCCGACCGACTCCTTCTGGACGCGATGCTCGGCAAGCTCGCGACCTACCTGCGGATGTGCGGGTACGATACGACCTACGTACTCGACGACCGCGACGGTGGCAGAGGCGAGGGATCCGGTCGTGACGGAGCCAGCGACCGCGACGGTCACGGCAGCGACGAGCGGAACGAAAAGGAGTCACGAGGGACCGACGACCCCGGTGATGACGTGATTGCCGACTGGGCCCGCGAGTCGGGGCGGACGCTGCTCACCAGGGATACGGATCTCGCCGCACGGGTGGCCGAATCGGTGCTGCTGACCTCGCGGGACGTCGGCGACCAACTCCGAGAGGTGCGGGCGGCGGGCTATGACTTCTCGCTCGCTAACCCGCCGGTGCGGTGTGCGACCTGCAACGGCTGCCTCAACGCCATCGACAGCGACGGGCAGATACCGGAGTACGCGCCCGATCCCGCTGAGACAGACTGCTGGCGCTGTCCCGACTGCGGGCAGGTGTTCTGGAAGGGCAGCCACTGGGACGACGTCCGCGAGCGCCTCGACGGACTCTGAGTTTCGAGCGTAGTCGAACAGCAGTCGTCTCGACGGTCGAACTATCTCCCGGAGAGTCGGAAAGAGCGGTACGAGAAATCGTTCGCGGCGACGCGTCAACGGCGACGCGACCGCGGCGTCCACTCCTCGCAGGGGTCCATATCATCCATCAGTTCCTCGGAAGCGCCGCAGTAGGGCCGGATTCCGTCGTCCGTGCGGACGTACTCGAACTGCGCACAGTTGCCGCAGTACGTGTCACCGGTGTCGAGGTCGCGTCCGGTGTCGGATCTCGAAGTCAAGCGGGAGCGGTCCGGCCCCGACGGCGACTCGGCGAGCGGCGAGGAGATCGACTCCGCTTCGGTGCCGCCGTCGGAGGCGGTCCCGGCGCTCGCGCTGCTACGGCTGGTCCCGCCGCGATTACCCGTCTGCGTTTCGACGTCGCCGTCGGGCGTCCCACCGAAGAGTCCGATCCCGCCGAACCCACCACGGGACCGTTCGACGGGGACGTACTTCGTTTCGCTCCGCCGTGTCACGTTTACGGTGGCGGTCCCGCCGGGGTCGTTGCGCGTCTTAAAATTCGCCACGCCGGCGAATAGACACCAGAAGGTGACGATTGCGCCGAGGAAGTAGATGCCGACGGTCATAAGCGTCAGATCCGGCTTCCCGGCCCCGCAGAGTGATCCAGACCACCGGCACGGGTACGCGTAAGTGAAGAGCGCGACGCCGACCACGGTGATTCCGGCACCCACGACTGCCGCGGCCTTCGTGAGCCGATCGGACGGGAGCACGGCGAAGATGCCGAGGAAGACGGCCGGGATGCCGACGCCGCCGAGTACGGTGCCGAGTTGTCGCTTTGCTGTTAACGCCGCCAGATCCGATCCGTAGAGGACGTCTGTCGTCGCAACCACGATTCCGGCCACGACCAGGAGCGCGCCGGCGAGAAACAGCCCCAGTCCGAAGAGCAGTCGCTGGAGGCTCGCTCCCGATTCTTTCCCCCTGTAGACCTCCGAGAGACTGGGCATACCCGCTATTGGTTCGCATCACACAAAACGGTGCGTCAGACAGACGTACGACAGACGGCGCAAATCGCCGGGATCGACGGTGAGACAAACCGGAATGAGAGAGCGTACAGAGGGTCGTGTCGGCCTCGCATTCAGGGGTGAGCGGGCGTGTCGAAGGGATTATTGTCGCGGATAGCAAATCGCGGCGTATGGCAGAGGAGGAGGACGACGAGGGCTCCGTCGTCGAGCTGGGCGAGGAAACGCCCGTCGAGGGACAGCCGCTGGCGCGGGTCGCCGCCCGGCTCACCTGGCCCCACGAGAAGAGTCGGATCATCAATCAGGAAGGAGACAGCGTCGTTCGGACGCCGTCGGGGCCGCAGACGCTTTCTGACGTCCTCGAATCCGTCGACGAGACGTACTTCGACTCGCGGCAAACGTTCGTCGACCTCGTTCGGGACGTCATCGGCGACGGTGCTGTCAAGACGGAGTGACGCGGTCGGACGGTGTCCGTCCACGCCCGACTCCGCGACGCCGCCGGCGAATCAACCTGGCTCCAGCGAACGCTACTCGTCGGACTCGTGCTCTCGGTCGCGTGGAGCTCGTGGTCGGTCTCACCGACTGACCTTACCGCGCGGGTCATCCGCGATGTGATACTCTTTTTATTGATCCCCGCAGGGTTGGCGTTCACGCACGGTCGCGAACTGGGTTTTCACGTTGATCGGGTCGCGCTCCGCGACACGCTCGCACTCGCGGCGTTTGTCTTTCCCTTCTATCTCGTTGGTGCATCGCTCCCGAGCATTCGCGCGTACTACCCGATGTGGCAAACCTCGACGGCACTCGGCGAGTTCCTCCCGCACGCGCTCCAACAGATGCTCGTGGTTGTCGCCGCCGAGACGTACTATCGCGGTCTGCTCTGCGTCGGCGTCAGCGACGAGTTCGGAGTCAAGAGCGTCTTTATTAGTCCCGTCGTGTACGCGCTTCACCACGTTGGGAAGCCACCGATTGAGTTGCTGCTCTCGGGACCGACGGACGTCCTCTTCGGCGCGGTGGATTACCACAGCCAGTCGATCCTGCCTTCGATCGTCGCGCACGGACTGGGGTTGACGCTCCTCGATTGGCTGGCGCTACACGAACCGGTGATCCCACCCGAGGCGGTCCTCGACGCCCTGCGCTGGCTTCCCGTCCCCCTCTGACCCGTTCTGCTTGTGCCCTGTGCGCGGTATTCACAACACCATAGGTTTTCATCGAACGCGCCCGTAGTCGGTGGCGATGACACTACCGATCGATCCAGAAGCGATTGCGGCGAGAGATATCGGCGAGGAACGCGCGACGCTGGAGATGGACCACGAAGCGGCGGTCGAGCACGTGCGGGAGGCGTTCACCGACGCCGGGTTCGGCGTCGCGACCGAGTTCTCCGCCTCGGAGATGCTCAACGAGAAGGTCGATGCCGGCCGGGATCCGTACTACGTTCTCGGAGCCTGCAATCCGAATATGGCGAACCGAGCGCTCGACGCGACCGAGAAGCGAATGGGCGGGTTGTTCCCCTGTAACGTCGTGATCTGGCAGGAGGAACCTGGTGTTCAGACGGTCTATCACGTCAGCATAATGCGAGTCGCACGGCTCGTCGGAATGGCACCGGACGACGGAGCGATGGCCGACATCATCGCCGACACGGGAGAACTCGTCGACGAGGCGTTCGGCAACCTCGACGCGAAATAATCGCGGACGTACGAATCGCGTCGCGGGGGAACGATGGGAGCGCGATACTGATCTCGGTACTCAGGAACGGTCGGTTTTCAACGCAGAGTCACGTGACCCGACTCGACGGATCATCGCGTCCATCTGCGAGAAGGTGGCCGTTTTCCTGTCACGTGATGACATAGCACACATAAGATAGGAGTAGTGACATAAGTACTTTTTCCCGGAACTATCTGAGGCAATATCGAGTCGTTGGAGATGCTATATCTATGTACACTCACTGTAACGTGCGTTTTCTGACTAATTCGCGTGCTTCGTGTCCCGATCTGATGTAGAATCGTGGATTCAAGCGTGTGGACCGTCCGGACAGAGACGGACACAGCAATCGACAGAATTAGCCCGTGCCCGGTCAGACCCACTGGTATGACGCAAAGCGACTGGGGCGAGTGGCTGCCCCGAGCGGTCGAATCGGCAGACCCCGAAACGGTCGCGATCTGGTATCTCGGTTGCAACGGGTTCATTCTGAAGGGTTCGTCGGGGACGACAATCTCGATCGATCCGTACCTCGGAACGGGCGATCCGCCGCGGACCGTGCGGATGGTTCCCATCCCGTTCGATCCCACAGACGTCACCGAGATGGACGCCGTCTTCGCCACGCACGAGCATACGGACCACACGCACGGACCCAGCCAGGGGCCGATCCTGGAGAACACCGGCGCGGACTTCTACGCGCCCGACGATTCACTCTCAGTCGTGTTCGATGATGAGGCGTGGCTCGACGAGTACGGCGTCGAGGAGGCCCAGTTCCACGAGGTCGGAGAGGGCGACACGGTCGAGGTGGGCGAATTCACCGTCACGGTCGAGTTTTCTCACGATCCCGACTCGACGCACCCAGTCTCGTACGTCTTCGAGCACGAATCGGGCACGTTCTTCCACGGCGGCGATACGAAGCCGCACGACGACTTCGCGGAACTCGGCGAGCGGTACGACATCGACCTCGGCGTCCTCGCGTTCGGCGCCATCGGAAACATCGACGACACGCAGACTGGCGAACCGGTCCGGACCCGCTGGTACTCGACGGAGAACGAGGCCGTGAAGTCGGCGTCCGACCTCCAGTTCGATCGGTTCCTTCCGAGCCACTGGGATATGTGGAAAGGGATGACCGCGGATCCGAAGACGCTCCATCACCACGCGCGGAGTTACGAGTATCCGAGGAACCTCGAGGTCGTCGAGATTGGCGACCGAGTCGAGCTGTGACCCCGTCTCACCTCGGCCGCGAGTCACCGCGCAGCGGACGGATCGGAGAGTCGTCCCAGCACGGCGAGTAGCCCACACACGATGGTTTCCGTTCCCCCCGCTACCGACCTCCCGGCGTATCTCGCTCCGTTGCCCGACCGTGTCGAGGAGTTTGCACTCCGACTCACCTGGGTCGTCATCGCCGTCAACCTCGCGGGCACGGCGTTCGGATTCTGGTACTATCGGTTCCAACTCCTGCACACCCCGCTCGTGATGTGGCCCGTCGTCCCCGACAGTCCTCTCGCGACGTTGCTGATGATCGGAAGTCTCCTCTCGTGGAGGATCGGGCGCAACCGCGGCTGGGTGCACGCGCTGGCCTTCGTGGCGAACCTGAAATACGGTCTCTGGGTCGTCGTCGTCCAGGTCGTGATCAACGACGTGCTCACGACTGCCGACCCGTATCTCTGGTTCCTGTTCGTCAGCCACCTCGGGATGGGACTCCAGGCGTTCGTGATCCTCCGATACGCCGAATTCAGCGTCCCGGCCGTGGGCGCTGCGGCCGCCTGGTTCGGCTTCAACGACATCGTCGACTACCTCCTCCCGATTGTCGGTGACTACCACCACGCGTACTTCGGCCCGAACTTCGCGGGCGCGGCCGACCACACGGTGCCCGCGCACGACATCGCCGCGGCCGCGGCCATTGGGCTGACGCTCTTTGCGACGTTCCTCGCGCTCGCAATTCGCGTCCGGCAGGTACAGAGTGGGTCCAGCGGCGGAACGGGCTGACTGCACAGCGAAACGGACGTGAGGGGACTCCCGCGA
>NZ_JBDGQZ010000041.1:0-44903 GCF_042218505.1 Halobellus sp. | reverse complement strand
CGGACGTGAGGGGACTCCCGCGATGTCGATTTCACGCCTCGCTTTCGCTCGGCGGAAAGCGGACGTGGCGGGATTCGAACCCGCGATCTAGGGGTTAGGAACCCCTCGCCCTGATCCACTAGGCCACACGTCCGATAGTCAAGTGTACAACAGCGGTTGCTTAAACAGGGGTGGTTTCGCAGAAAAGACCGGGTGGGGCCGTGACTCAGTTCGTCTCGGTGGACGTTTCGGTCGAGGTGGAGGTGGACGCATCGGATTCCTCTTCCTCGTCGTCGTCCATCTGGCTCAGTTCCTCTTCGATCTCCTCGCGACCGCGCCTGAACTCTCCCATCGCTTGCCCCGTGGAACGGGCGAGTTTCGGGATCTTGTTCGCCCCGAACAGCAGTACCAGTATGAGCAAGACAACGAGCACTTCCGGGCCACCCGGCAGTCCCGGGAACAGAGGGATTACACTTGGCGTCATCACTGCCTGAACGTAACCCAGTGGTAATTATAGGCTTTTTGCTCGTCTATCACTTGCAATACCGCCCAGACTGGACAGCAACATTCAACAGAACGGGCGGCACAGCAGGGGTATGGTTTCAATCGGCGACGAGGCCCCCGACTTCACCGCACCGCTTGCAGACGGCGACGTAGGGTCTTTTACGCTCTCCGAACATCTCGACGACGCGCCGATCGTGCTCGCGTTCTTTCCGGCGGCGTTCACTGGCACCTGTACAGCGGAAATGTGCACCTTCCGCGACCGGATGGTCAACTTCGAGGACGTCGGCGCAACAATCTACGGAATCAGCATCGACACGCCGTTCACGCTCAACGAATTCCGCGAGCAGAACGACCTGAACTTCGACCTCGTCAGCGACACCAACCGCGAGATCGTCGACGCCTACGACATCTCGATGGACTTCACAGCGCTCGGCGTCCGCAACGTCGCAAAGCGCGCGGTCTTCGTCGTGGACGCATCCGGGACAGTTACCTACACCTGGGTGAGCGACGATCCTGGCGTCGAGCCCGACTACGACGAGGTCGCCGAGGCGGTTGAAGCAGCGGACACGTAAGACGGGTCCAGTGGTACCCGCAGGTACTTTGGGATCGATTGGGTATTTCGGCGTATGGCAGAGCCCACCGCGACCCGCGGGTACGAATACGATCCTGACGTGGAGCACAACTTCCCCGACGAGCGGCTGAATACGATCCTCCCCGAGATCCTCTCTGACCCCGAGATCGAGACCTACCTCGAAGCGCAGAACGTCAACGCCGTCACGAGAAAGGGGTACAACGATCACGGGCCCAAGCACATCGAGATCGTTCGAAACCGCGCGCTGAATCTCTACGATCTGCTGAAAGGCGGCGACGTCGCGTTCAACGGCGCGGCCGATCAGGGACTCGATGAGGCCGACGAGGCAGTGATCGTCGCGCTGGCGGCGACGCTGCACGACATCGGCCACGTGGTCCATCGCGACGAACACGCCTACTATTCGATCCCACTGGCCGCCGACATCCTCGATCGACTGCTCGCAGAGTTCACGTTTTATGACACCCGGGAGGCGGTCCGGGTGAAGGCCGAGGTCCTCCACGCGATCCTCTGTCACCACACCCCGGAGGATCCGCTGACGACCGAAGCGGGCGTGATCCGCGTCGCCGACGCGCTGGATATGGAGCGAGGCCGCTCGCGCATCCCGTACGAGAAGGGCGGACGGGGGATCAACACGCTGTCCAGCCAGGCCATCGAGAACGTGAGCCTCCAACCGGGCGACGCGCGGCCGGTGTTGGTCGAGATCGAGATGATCAACGCCGCCGGCGTCTATCAGGTCGATAATCTCCTCAAGGCGAAACTCAAGAACTCGGGTCTCGAGGAGTACGTCCGCATCGTTGCGATCAACACGAAGGCCGACGCCGGCGATCAGTTGGTCGAGCGGATCGAACTATAAGACCGACTCCCGGCGTCAGTCGTCGGCGGGCGCGACCTCTTCGAGGCCCGCAACGGTGAGATCGCCGCCGAGCGTCCGGTTGGGGTAGGGAATATCGATCCCCTCCTCGTCGAAGCGCTCTTTCACTGTCTGGACGTAGTCCGCGCGGGTCTTCACGAAGTCCGCTCGGCTCGGATCGTCGATCCAGATGCGCGATTTGAGCGTCACCGAGGAGTCCCCGAGTTCAGTGAGTCGCACCGTCGGCGCGGGGTCGTCGAGAATTCCCTCGTGGCTGTCCGCCTCCTCGACGATGATCTCCGTGGCCTGCTCGATGTCGTCGTCGTAGCCGATGCCGAACGGGACCTGCAGGCGGAGTTTCTCCTTGGCGACGGGGTTCTTGATGACGCCGTCGGTCAGCGCGGAGTTAGGCACAGTGAGCAGTTCGTTATCGAAGGTCCGGACCCGCGAGACACGGAAACTGATGTCCTCGACAATGCCGGAGTTGCCGTCCCACTCGATCCAGTCGCCGATCTTGAACGGCTTGTCGGTGTAGATGAAGATCCCCGACACGAAGTTCTTGAGCACGTCCTGCAGCGCGAACCCGATGGCCAGCGTGGCGGCGGCCGCGACCGTCGCCAGCGACTGCAGAAGGTCGCCGTAGCCCGCCGCACCGAAGGCGATGGTGATAGCGACGAACCCGAGAACGACGGCGCTGAGTCGCCGAAGCGGCTTCCGCGCGTGCGGTTCGAGCCCCCGCGAGTCCATCACCCGCTCGACCAGCGGGAGCAGTACGGCCCGGCCGACGTAGAACAGGACGACGAAGACCAAGAGGAACGCAATCGCCTGTCCAGCGAGTCCCGCGATGCTGTCTGGAAGGCCCAGATCGGCCAGAAATCGGGCGATCGATCCGCTCAGGCCGACCCCAGTCTGCAGCGCGACCGCGCTCATCGGTGCAGTACCCCCGTGTTCCCACGCGTCTCGACGACGGCAGCGCCTGTCCGATCGGCTAACTCCGCGGCCAACTCCTCGACGGTCGTCCCACCCCGGGCCGCCCGGAGAAACTTCACCTTGATCAGATCCCGATCCGCCAGTTGGTCCGACGCTTCCTCGACGACCGGGTCGAGTCCCCCCTTGCCGACCCAGACGGTGATGTCGAGGTCGTGAGCCCGACTCCGCAGTTCCTGTTCGTCCATATGGGTCCACAACGAGGGCACCCCGTTTGAAACTTGAGGGTTTCAGAGTCAGTAAAGAAAGTACGAGCTGGCGCCTCTGGCGGCGCCGCGGGTGCCGATCGTCTAGTCTTCATACCGATAGCGCTTGGTTGCGCCACAGGACAGGCACCGGACGCTCACGTGGCCCGACTGGAGGCGAACTCGCGCGGTCGCGCCCGGCCGGAGATACGCGTCGCACTCGTCACAGGTGAACCGCCGGAAGCGTCGGGGAACGCCGGTTCGGTGTCGCTCTGCGATCCGCCGGGCGAGACGAACGTACTCGCGGGCGCGGTCAGTGTCGCCGTCGGCCATCGCCTCCCGCGCGAGATTGTGCAGGCGGTCGATACGCTCGGCCGGAATGCCCATACTGAAAGGCCGACGGCGGGGCGAAAAAGCGTTCCGAGTCGGTCGGACTTCCTGGAGAGCCCCCGGCAGGCCTCGAGTATCTCCCGACGCTCCAGGGTGCCACACAGATAACTGATCTCCTGCACGTGGAGCACGGCGAAACCGAGTTTACAGACGCTCCGCGGCCGAGCAGACAGTATAAATGACCCCGCGGTAAACTGGCAGGAGACGTGGCACTCCGCGCGCTCAACTACCTCGAAATCGAGTCCAGACTCGACCGCAGCGGGATCGGAACGGCCGCCGACCAGCAGCGCGCCGCGCTCGAACGGACGGACGTCGAAGTGGTGACCTCGCCGTGGTGCGGCGGCGATCCGCTCTCGGGGCTCCGGTCGGTCGCTGCCGGTCGGGGGCTCTTCCGCGAGTACGACGTCGCACATTGCAACCTGGTGGGGCCGGGATCGCTCGCCGTCGCCCGCCACGCGACGCGGAACGATATCCCACTCGTGTTGCACACGCACGTCACGCGCGAGGACTTCGCCGAATCCTTCCGGGGGTCGACGACGGTTGCGCCCGCGCTCGGCCGATATCTCAAGTGGTTCTACTCGCAGGCAGACCTCGTCCTCTGCCCCTCCGAGTATACGAAGCGTGTACTCGAGTCGTACCCCGTCGACGCCCCGATTCAGCCGATAACCAACGGCGTCGACGTCGGGGCCCTGGAGGGGTTCGAGGACTTTCGCGCGGAGTATCGCGAGCGCTACGACCTCAAGAGCACGGTCGTCTTCCTCGTCGGCAACGTCTTCGAGCGGAAGGGGCTGACGACGTTCTGCGAGGTGGCGGACGAAACCCCCTACGACTTCGCGTGGTTCGGCCCGTACGACACCGGCCCGCACGCCTCGAGTGCGGTCCGTCGGTGGACGTCGAACCCGCCCGAGAACGTCACCTTCACCGGCTGGATCGACGATATACGGGGCGCGTACGGCGCTGGTGACATCTACCTCTTCCCGACCAAGAACGAGAATCAGGGGATCGCCGTCCTGGAAGCGATGGCCTGCGAGAAGGCGGTCGTGCTCCGCGACATCCCGGTGTTCGAGGAGTTCTACACCGACGGCCACGACTGCCTCAAGTGTGAGACGACAGCCGAATTTGTCGCGGCGGTCGAACGCCTCGCCGAGGACAACGACCTCAGGCAGCGATTGGGTGAGAACGCTCATAAGACGGCGATGGAACACAGCCTCGACCGTGTCGGTGACCGACTGGCTGGAATCTACCGGGACGTCCGCCGGGCGAAGCGAGCGGATCGTCCGATCGAGGTCAGCGAGAGCGACGGGAGCCAGTAACACCGGCGCGACGGCGACGGCGTCGGGTAGCCCCGTCCCGACGGCGACGGGAGCGATTACCACCGGCACGACGGCGATGCGTATCTTGCTGATAGCGACTGCGACACCGAATTCGGTGCTCTTCAGAAGCGACGGGGGGAGTCTCAATAGGAGGCGTCTGCTCGTCCGCGGCTCGCCGTGGCGGATTCGCAACTGATTAAGCCCACGTCTGTGAATCGTCGCCGATGGCTCCCCCCTCGGTCGCCGCATTCACCGATACCTACCTGCCGACGGTCAACGGCGTCTCCTACACGATCCAGACGTGGCGCGACCGCTGGCGGGACCGCGGCGGACGGATGTCGATCGTCTATCCCGGGAGCGACGAGTACGACCCCACCTCCGAGGAGTACCCCGTCGGGAGCCTCCCGTTCCCGATGTACGAGGGGTTCCGACTCGGGACGCCGAAGATCCCGAGCGCCGTCAACGACGTCGACGTCGTGCACGCGCACACGCCATTCGCGGTCGGCCTCGGCGGGGTACGCCTCGCGCGCCGGGAGGACATCCCGCTTATCACGTCCTACCACACGCCGACTGCGGAGTACGCCGACTACCTCACGTCGCGACCCCGGGTAGAGCGGGGTATCGAACGCGTCGCCGAGCGGTACGAGCGGTGGTTCCTCTCCCGATCGGACGCGGTCGTCTTCCCCAGCGAGGACGCGAGAGACCGCGCCGTCTCCGAGACCGACATCGATGCCCCGACAGTGGTGCTCTCGAACGGAGTCGACGTGGAGTTCTTTGCGCCGACTGATGTCGAGGCGTTCCACAATCGATACGACCTCCCGACCGGGCCGCTGCTCGGGTACACCGGCCGGCACGGCTACGAGAAGAACCTCTCGGAGTTCCTCAGGGCGGCGGAGGGACTCGATGCGACGATCGTTCTCGGCGGTGACGGCCCGGCCCGCGCGGAACTGGAGGCGCTGGCGGCTGACCTAGACCTCGATGCCCACTTTCTGGGGTTTCTCCCGCGCGAGGAGTTGCCCGCGTTCTATACTGCGCTCGATGCGTTCGTCTTTCCGAGCCCCGTCGAGACGCAGGGGTTGGTCGCGCTGGAAGCCAACGCTTGCGGAACGCCCGTGGTCGCCATCGATGCGGGTGCACTCGCAAACACGGTCGAGGACGGCGTTACCGGCTATCACTACACCCCTGGCGACGTTTCGGACTGCCGGGCCACCATCGAGCAAGTGCTCGACGAGTCGGCGTCGCTCGCGGCGTCGTGTCTAGCGCGTCGCGAGCAGTTGAGCGTCGAGCACGCCGTCGACCGGCTTGCGTCGCTCTACGAACGAGTCGTCGGCAAAAAACGCGCCTGACGGGCTCAGTCGTCGAGGTCTTCGACGGCCTGCGCGATGCGCTGGAGTTGTCGAGTCGCGTCGCGGACCTCGTCGCGGAGTTGTCGAACCTCGCGAACGAGTTCTTCGTTACCCGCTGCGTCACTCTCCTCGCCGCGGCCACCGGGGCCGCCGCCACCCATTCCGGGCGGACCGCCGCCCATTCCGCCGGGACCGCCGCCGCCGCCCATCATCCCACTCATCATTTGTGCGAAGGGGTTGCCGCCGCCGCCGCCACCGCCGGGGCCGCCACCGCCCATCATCTCGTCGGGGTCGGGGCGCTCGCCCTCCTCACGCTCCTCGGCGCGCCGCTCGCGGATCTCCTCGACGCGCTCGCGGAAGGACTTCTCTTCGCCCTCGTCGTCCGGGGTGTCCTCGGCCTCGTTCTCGGCGTGATCGTCTGGTTCGTCCGACATACGACTCGATACAGCCTCACCCCGCAAATGACTGTTGATCGCTCACGGGAGTCGGGGACAGAACGAGTCCGAAAGCGACAGCTCGCACCGAACTGTATCAGGCGACCGCAGAGTCTTCCTTGTCGTCGCCGTTCGGCTGCGTCATCTGTTCGATGACGTCGTGGAGGGTGACGTCGTTGATGAGAATGACGTCGCCGACGGCACGGACCCAGCGATACGGGAGGATGACGCCCTTTTGCCCGCTCACGAGGTCGGCGAACAGTTCCTCGTTGAGTTGTCTGAGTGCCAGTCCGGTCACGGCCTGTCGGTCCTCGAGATCGAGGCGGACGTCTGCGACCTCACCAACGAAGACGCCTTCGTTCGAGTACACCTCGCGGCCGACGAGTGTCGTGATCTTCTCGGGTGTCTCGTCCATACGCCTGTGGTCGTGAGCGTTCGTCTTAATAGTTCGCAGAGAGACACCCGGAGCGGGCCGACGACGCGGAAACGCGGCAGACGGACGTCGGACGGACTGTCGGGCCGATACGGGGCTGCGGACTCACGCGCGGTCGAATTCGTCGGCGGCGACCCGGACGACGACGGTTTCTTCGACCGGGCGGAGGTCGTAGGCCGGGACGGTCCCGTCCGGCCGTCGGGTGACGTACATCGGCTCCACCAGCGAGCCCTCGGTGAGGCCGTATATGGCGAGTCGCTCGCCCGTCTCGGTTGGTCGGACCCCGCCGTCGCGGATCGCCGTCGCGAGCGAGCGGCTCAGCCACTCGTCGGTCGAGACGCTCGGTTCCCGAACGAGCGCGAGATCCGCAAATCGGACGAGATACCAGTTCAGATCGTTGCACAGCGAGACGGCCGCGCCGAGGCTCACGGTATCGACTGCCAGCGAGTTCGCGAACGGCTGGTGGCGTTCGTACGTCGAGAGCGCCTCCCGGGCGGTCTCTCGCGAGATGAGTTCGTACTGGATGTCGACGTCCTCAGCGCCGATGAGACAGACCCGCGTCATCGTCGTGAGAACCAACTCACGCCTGGCGGCCGCTCGGAAGGCAGTTCGGAAACAGTTCGTGAACGCGCGTAGATCATCGGTCTGCAGTCCCGAGTCGGTGGGAGGGGTTACCTATAGGTTCCGAAGGCGGTCATAAATCCGTTGCGGTGCGAACGTCGAGCGAAATAAAACGCGAGGGACTCCAACGCGTCAGTCGTCGCCGCCGAGCCAGGCCGTCGCGCACGCCTCGTCGCAGAAAGAAAGCAGTCGACGTTCGCGGGTGATTTTCGTGGCACTCCCGGGAGCTAGGGGGCGGTCAAGTTCGATCTGGTAGTGCGGCCCGTGCAGATCGACCGTCTCGCCACACGCCGGGCACGGTTCCGTCGTGGTGTCCCAGTCGCTTCGCTCGACGACCTGCCGAACCGTCCACTCGGGATCCGGGGCCGACCGGGTGGGTCGTGACGCTTGTGACATTAACAAACTGTACGGTCCCTGGATACGTAAACCCATTTTTGACCGATTATTCATACCGGACCGGTATGTGATCAATTTCCACACGTATATTCACACGTAGCCGCACAGTCGGGTAGGGCGGACGTTCACAGGGATCGGGTCGAAGCGCTGTCCCCAGCCTCGCGAGCCATATCGAGGAGGTCCGGCGGTTCGGTGGCGACGACTACCCCGAGGCTCGCGTTTGTCTCCGGATGGGTGGGCGCGACCCGGTCACAGCCTGCTGGGAGCGTCGCGTTCGTGTACGTCCCGAGGTCGCGCGCCTCAGCGACGATCTGCGGCTTGTCGGTCGTGAGCAGCGGCCGGTGAACGGGGAGCGAGATCGCGGCGTCGGTGACTGCGAGGTTCGCCCCGGTCTGACTCGACTTCTGCCCGAGCGCTTCGCCGGTGGCCACGCTGTGAGCACCGTCGCGTTCGGCGACTCCTTCGGCGGCAGCCAGCATCGCCCGTCGAAGCGAGAGCATTCGAGTCTCGTCGATGGTCTCGACGACCCGCTCGACGAACGGTTCGCCGTCGACAACGCGGGGGCGGAGGTCCGCCCGCGGAGCGCGCTCGGCGACCGTCCGGATCACCTCGAAGGCCCTGGCGCGGTGATCCGCACCACCGTAACGTCCGAGGTCGACGTAGACGGGGATCGCCTCACAGCCGCGGCGAAGCAGCCGCCAGAGGGCCACCGGGGAGTCGAGGCCGCCGCTGATGAGGACGGCGACACGGCCCTGCGAACCGACCGGGAGGCCGCCCGGACCGTCGAACCGCTCGGCGGCGACGAACGCTTCTCCCCCCCGGACTTCGATTCGGTAGGTGCAGTCCGGATTGTCGAGGTCTACGCGAGCGCCAGTCTGCTCGCCGATGGCGCGGCCGACCCCCTCTTTGATGTCGCGGTTCGAGAAGTCGTGAGCGTCGTCGGGGCCGATCCGATCGCTATCGACCGCGTACGTCGGGTCCTCGTGATCTGTAGCGAGTTGGCGGGCGACCTCGCAGATCGTATCGAGTTCCGGCGCGACCGCGGCGGCGGGGCGGGCGAAGGACACGCCCGGAATGGTCGCTGCGACGCGGGCAGCAGCGGTGGGAGCGGTGGTGCGGACAACAATCCGTGACCAGAGGCGCTCGACATCGCCGTCGACGCCGGCCGAATCGAGCGCGGTCTCGACGTCGCGGGCGACCCGCTCGGCCATCTTCGCGCGGACAGCGCTGCTCTTCGCGCCGAAGTCGCCGTGGCCGATGAGCACCGCATCGATGGCGTTCACGGTCGGCGTTCGTCGCGGGTGCGTATCAGCGTCTCGGTGGCAGGGGGCGTCAAGACGGGGTCGGACGGATGCGGGCAGGGAGAACGCGAGCGGGATCAGCGCGAGGTCCGATCGCAGTCGGGGAACCTCGCGGTCAGAACGTCGTGAGTTCGCCGTCGATGACCCGCCGGGTGATGTCGGTGACGTTCGCCAGGCGGTCGTCGAAGATGGCGCGGATCTCCGGTTCGAGCGTCGTGAGGTCGGCGTCGGGATCGGTGACGACCTTCGCGTCCGCGACGTGCGGTTGGTCGATGGGCCGGCCGATCTGCGAGAGTAGCCGGACCTGAAGGTCGCGAATGCCATCGACCTCCTCGACGACGCTCTCGGCGATGTCGGTCGAGAGGAGGTTGTAGATCTTCCCGATGTGGTTGACGGGGTTCTTTCCGGAGGTCGCCTCCATACTCATCGGTCGGTTCGGCGTGATGAGGCCGTTGGCGCGGTTGCCCCGGCCGACGGACCCGTCGTCGCCCATCTCGGCGCTGGTCCCCGTGACGGTGAGATAGACCGAGCCCTCCTCGTAGTCGTCGGCGGTGTTGACATCGACTGCGACGTCGCGGGCGGTGAGGTCGCGGGCGACCGAAGCGGCGTGCTCGCGGACGCTCTCGACCGCGTCGTCGTACGCCTCGAGGTCGGCGATGTAGGCGTCGACCATCGCGGCGGCCACGGTGATGTCGATGTGGTCGCCCTCGCGCTTGCCCATCACCTTCACGTCGGGACCCAGTTCGGGGTGCGTGTCGGCGTAGGAGCCGTTGAGCTCCTGCTCGACGGAGAGAACGATCTCTTCGGTCTCGGTGAGCGGAGCGTGCCCGACGCCGAAGGAGGTGTCGTTCGACATCGGGACCTCTGCGCCGTCCTCGCTGAAAACGTCCTGCAGATCGCCCGAGCCCTCGCCGAGCCGCACGTCGACGATGGCGTCTGTGCCGACTTCGAGTTCCGGGATATGCTCGTTGAGGTAGTCCCGCGCGGCCCCGATAGCCGTCGCGTCGACGGGGAGCCGCCGGCCGTTGTACTCTTTCGTTGCGCGGCCGACGATCAGGAGATAGATCGGTTCGATGATCTCGCCGCCACCGTACTGGGGTGCAGACTCGCCTGCCACCAACTGCGTCTCGTCGGTGTTGTAGTGCAGGACTCGGCCGACGCGGTCCAGATACAAATTCGAGAGCGCCCGCGAGACGCTCTCCGCGATACCGTCGCTGATTGAGTCGGGGTGTCCGATCCCCTTTCGCTCCACGATCTCGATCGCTTGGTCCTCAACTGCCGCGCGCTCGGCCGCTTCGATAGAGATATTCCGCTCGCTCATTGCCGCCCGCTTCGACCCGGGCGGATCTATAACTTGCGGAAAACTTCGAAGTCGAGAATATTACTTGTAGATATTACAGATCCGCGGTGTGATGCCGGTTACACCTCCTGATCCAGCAGCATACTGAGGTAGGAGGTCCGAATCTGCTCGTCCGGATCGAGGCCGAGACGGTCGAGCACGTCGAACGCACCCTCGCGGACGGCATCGATGTCGTCTTCGGAGTCCGCTTCGGCTTCGACCTCAACGAACTCGCCGAGGCTCTCGACGCGATCGAGCGTGACTGTGTACCTATCGAGTTCGAAGAACGTGCGATGCTTTTCCACGACGGCTGCGGGCTCAAAGCCGAGGTCCTCGAAGATCGATCGCGTCGTGTCGGCGTCGTCGACACCGGTCTCGTGCTCCTCGCGCGTTTTCGAGTTGGCGTCGACGAGCGGTCCCTTGTAGGTGAGTTTCGTCGTCGGTTCCGTCTCGGTCTCATCGGATGCACCGCTGTCGGCAGAGTCGTCCGCGTCGGACGACTCTTGCTGCTCCTCCTGACGGATCCGGAGCGCTTCGTCGGTCTCAGCGAAGTCGCGGTGGGGCGCGTCGTAGTAAGTATCGACCTGCGACACACTGGTCAAGCGCGTCGCGCCTGCCGCTTCGATTGCCGGGCGAACGGTCTCGTGTGACGCGCGCAGTTTGAGTTCGACCTCGAACATATCGGGTCGGTGACGCGGAGTCGTCAAAAACTGCTCGCTTGTGGCCGAGAGCCGTGAACGCGGCGTTCGACAGGGTGATTCGGCCGTGGGGGCGAAACGTGATTCTTAAGGGTCGCACGGGAGATGATCAGCGTATGAGTGACGAACAGCAGGCGAACGCCGATGAATCGCAGGCAGACGCCGACGAAGACGTCCCCGAGGACGCCATCCAGGATGGCGACTTCGTTCGTCTCGCCTACACGCTCCGCACCGTCGACGACGACACGGTCGTCGACACGACAGATGAAGAAACCGCCGAGGAGGCCGACATCGACACCGAGGAGTACGACTTCGAGCCTCGCGTGATCACCGTCGGCGCCGGACACGTCTTCGAGAGCGTCGACGAGGAACTCGTCGGCGCGGAGGTCGGTGACACCGGCACCGTCGACATCGCGGCCGCCGAAGCCTTCGGCGAGTACGAGGACGAAGAGGTCCGCACGGTCAGCGCCAACAAAATCGACGAGGACGACCGCTACCCCGGCGCGCAGGTCCAGATCGACGGCGAGCAGGGTCAGGTCATCACGATGGTCGGCGGCCGCGCCCGCGTCGATTTCAATCACCCGCTCGCGGGTGAGGACCTCGAATACGAGTACGAGATCCTCGACCTCGTCGACGACCGCGAGGAACAGGCCGCCAGTATGCTGCAGATGTATCTTCAGGAGGCCCCCGAGATCTGGATCGAGACCGACACCGTCGAAGAGGAGCAGGTCGTCGAATCCGACGAGGACGAAGCCGACGACAAAGACGAACCATCCGAACCCGAGACCGAGACGGTTGAGGTCGAGAAGGAGACGCTGTACATCGAGGCGACGCAGCAGATGACGATGAACCAGCAGTGGATGTTCTCGAAGCAGCAGATCGCCCAGGACGTGATCGACAGACTGGATCTCGATCGGGTCATCGTTCAGGAGACCATCGACGGGATGGGCGGGATGATGGGCGGCCTCGGCGGAATGATGGGCGGTGCTGGCGGCGCCGGTGCAGCCCCCGAAGACATCGAAGACGCAATCGAAGACGTCGACGTCGACGCTGACGAACTCGCCGCAGAACTCGACGACGTCGAGGAGTAACGCACCCGAGTCCGTTCTTCGAGTTGCGACCGGCGCGCCCCGCCTCGCACAATGTCCGAAGAGAGTCCTGACCTGTCAGACGACGCGCTCGCCGGGACGGACGACCTGCGGGTCGCGGTCGTCGCCGCGGCCTGTACCGTCGCGTTGACGCTCGGACTCCGGTACGGCCTGGGTCGAAACCCGCCGTTCGTCTGGCGATTAGTGCCGCTTGCGCCCTACTTTCTATCGCTGTTCACGAAGCAACTCCCGCTCGGCGCGCTCGACACGCCGCGAAACTGGTCGGCGTTGACCGTCTTCGTTACGCTCATTTCGTTCGGCTATCTGGGGTTCGTCGTCTGAGCGGCGTCAGTACCGGCGTATCCGGGGCAGCGTTCACGCGATGTCCCGACTCGTGTCGACCGTGACGCGGTCGGCGAGTTGGAGTTTGATCGTGTCCGTGGGCGGACTACCGCCGCGGAACTTCGGAACCGCGAGGCGGTTTTCGATCTCCGAGCCGTCGATGTTGGTCTGGAGATGGAAAACCACGTCGGCCATATGCTCTGTCAAGCCGCGGTTCCGCGGATCCGACTCGCGCTTCATTCCGTGGAGGACCGCCAATCCGCCGGTGTTGACCATATGCGTCTGGAGTTCGTTGAGGAACTGCCGGTAGCGCGCGGGCTCGGGTGCTTCGAGCGCGTCGACGACGTCGATCACCAGATTCGCCCCCTCGGGGAGGTCCCGGATGAATCGATTTGCGGTGTCCAGCGGCGCGTTACCGCCGACGTCTCGGATCGTGGGATCGCCGACACGGCCGGGCGTCCGATCGAGTGCGTCGCGGATGGCTTGATCCGAGCGGATAGTGGTGAGATACAGCGTCGCGCGGACCGCGGTCAGTTCGTAGAGAAACAGCTCCGACTGGCTGGCGGGGTCCGCCGCGAGGAACACGATACTCCCCGGCGGGATCCCGCCGTCGAGTTCGCGGTCGAGGACGCTGACGCCGGTCGAGAGCCGGTTTGCCACAAACTGAGTTACTCATCGAGTGTCTTAGGCTTTCTGTCGATTTTCGAGCGTCCGCGCCAGTTTGTCATACGCGCGTTCGACGGCGGGATCGGCGAGCGGCTCGGTCGACGGCGGGACCGTCGCGAGGACCGGACAGCCGAGCAGGTCGTCGACGCCCGGGGGAGTGAGGCGGGCCCGCGTGAGAACCGCACCCGTCACGGGCGTACCCACCGCTCGCGCCATCGCTGCTGTTTTCGCGGCGTCACGCAACGCGGCGATACAGGGCGTCGCGACGAGGAGGACCGCGTCGGCGACGCGGAGCGGGACCGTTGCATCCGGACCCGCCCCCGCCGGGCAATCGACGAGGACGATTCCATCGTATCCGGCGAGTCGTCGGAGCCGACAGCCGACGCCGTCGGGCGGGGCGCGGACCGCGGGTGCGACGTAGGTTTCCCCGGAATCGGCCAGCGGGTCGGGATGGCCGGGGTCGTCGCCGGGCGACGGATCACGCGGGACACCCGCCAACGCGTGGAGATTCGGGAGGTCGGCGTCGGCATCGACTGCGAGCGCCCGGTCGTCGATGGCCCGGGCCAGGCCGAGCGTCGTCGTCGTCTTTCCGCTGCCGCCCTTACCGCCGGCGATCGCGAGCATACCGGCTGTGGCTGCGGCTTCCTATATGAATCTGAGTGCGCAGAGGAGTAATCGGAAAACCGTGCTGGATACGGACCGGTTAGTATCTCGGATCGGGGTGTCGCCCGGTCGTGATCTCGGATCGGACTCCCGCTCAGTCGTGACAGCAGCCGCCGGCCTCGCCGCCGAAGTCGATCTCCAGCGGTTCGGAGATAGCCTCGTTGATGGCTTCGAGTCGGTCAGTGAGTTCCTCCTGTGCATCGAGGTACGCCGCCATCTTCGGCATCGAGTGGAGTTCCTCCTGGGCTGCCTGGACGTTCTGAAGCGCCTCTTCGGACGCGGAACCCATCTGTCGCGCCTGCATATACTGATCGCGGAGCTGTCTGAACTCCGAAATCTGTTCTTGGACGCCGTCGTCGGCCTCGACCGCTGCTTTGGCCTCCTCGAACGCCTCGTACTCGGGTGTCGAGGCAATCGCGTCACCGAGTTCGTGACCGAGTTCTTCGAGTGGGTCCGTCTGGATGCTCATAGTTGCTGTACTGAACGCTGTGCGTTTCAACTTACCGGACGGTAGGGAAAGTGGCCGTGAGCGGCCGATATTCCGATCGAACGCGTCTCTCACGGTCGTTTTCTGGTGTCTCGGAACCGCCGGGGTTATGGGCGTCGGCGGGTTATGCCGTTGCAATGAGCCAAGACGCGTCCACGGACGGCGACCTCCGGAACACCGGAATGTCGCTGAAGCACGATCGAGAGTGGGACTACGAACTGGACCGAATCGTCGAAGCGGTCGAAGAACGGGACGCTACCCGGGTCGGTCTGCAATTCCCCGAGGGACTGAAGCGTCGGGGCCCGGCCGTCGCCGACGACCTCCGCGAACTGTGCGACGACGACGTGACGTTCTTGCTCTCGGGACAGCCCTGCTATGGGGCCTGTGACCTCGATACGTACCTGATGCGGCGAACGGACGTGTTCGTCCACTTCGGCCACTCACCGATGAAGGAGTCCGAGAAGATCATCTACGTCCCCCTGTTCTCGAACGTCGATCCTTTCCCGATTATGGAGGACGCCGTCGAGGAGTTACCCGAGGAGGACGTCGGACTGGTCACGACCGCCCAGCATATGAACCGCTTCGACGAGATGGTCGAGTGGCTCGAAGAGCGCGATTACGACGTCCACACCCGTCGCGGCGACGACCGACTGACACACGAGGGGCAAGTCCTCGGCTGTAACTACGCCTCCGCCGACATCGACGCCGATCAAGTACTCTACGTCGGCGGCGGAAAGTTCCACCCGCTGGGGCTGGCGATGGAGCATCCCGAAAAGAAGGTGCTCATCGCCGACCCGGTCAACAACGTCGTGACCGTCGCCGACACGGAGAAGTTCCTGAAGCAGCGCTACGGGGCGGTCCACCGCGCGATGGACGCGAAAAAGTGGGGCGTCATCTTCTGTACGAAGATCGGCCAAGGGCGGATGAAGATCGCCGAGGAGATCATCGAGGACAACGACGACGCTTACCTCATCACGATGGACGAGGTGACCCCCGATCGCCTGCGGAACTTCGATATGGACGCATTCGTGAACACGGGTTGTCCGCGTATCACGACCGACGACGGCCCACAGTTCCACAAGCCGATGCTGACGCCCGGTGAGTACCGGATCGCCGTCGGCGACAAACCGCTCGACTCGCTCTCGTTCGACACGTTCCACGGGACCTGGTAGTTCGACGCAGCGGCGATTCGGTCGTCGATAAAAGCGGACCCGAAAGTCGTTTTTTATCCTCGCTGACTGAAGCCGTCAGTATAGATTCTACGCCACCGACCAGCGTACACCTCCCAACGCGCGAGTGGACGCCGGTCTGTGAGCAACTTCGCGATCAACTCAACGACGAGGACGAACGACCCGTGATCTGCGGTACCGAGACCGATCCGATCGCGCGTCGGGACGGCGACCTCCCCGAGAGTGCGCAAGTGGTCGCCGCCGGCGATCCGGTGGGCTGTTCGGGGAAAGCCAACGCCATCGCCGCCGGAGTAGAAGCGCTCCAGCACGATCGACTCGTCGAGATGGACGACGACTTTCATTACCCCGCAGACTGGCTCGCACAGTTACACGCCGACGACGACCGCCACGGCCCGGTCTCGGAACTGCCCTACTTCGTCGGACAGGATCCGCTCTCGAGGCCTCTGGACCCGATCTACGCGTCAGGCGGAACGCTCGGCATCTACGCGAACGACAAATCGTGGGCGGGAGCGGTCATCTTCGACCGATCGGACATCGACTGTGATGCGTTTGTTCGTGAACTCCGTCAGACGGCGAGCGACGATGGACTTCTCTCGGAGTCCCTCGACGTCAAGCCGCTGCGGCGGACGCGTACGGTTCCCGTCAGTGGGACGATCCGGGAAACCCTCGAACGCCACCTCCGGTTCATAAGGATCGTCTATCGACACGAACCGTTTGAGGCACTGACCGGTATCGTCGTGACCGCAGGGTTCGCCGCCGTCGGACTGGCGTTTCCGCTCGTGGCGTTCGTCGGAGTGGCGTGTATGCACGCCGCGATCAACGAGTTCCTCGGCGTTCGGCGCTGGACCGCCGTGTTTGGGTTTCCGGCAGTGCTGGCTACGCTGCCGCTCTTCGGCTACGGACTCGTGCGGCAGACCTTCGTCTGCGGGGTCGTCGCTACCGCTGGCGCTCGCTGTTCGACGTGGAAGTGATGGACCGACGGGCCGAGCGGGTCACATAGTGGCGTTTACAACTGATTACACAGCCGATCACACGCAGTCGTGCGATCGAGTGAGCGAAGACTTGCAAACGCTACGGTGGTTCGTGAAACGTGGCTACGGCGGGGACGGTGTAGCCGGGAGAAGTGCGGCGACACCGGCGCGGGTGGTTACGACTCGTCGGCCCCGTCGCTCTCGCCCGTGGGGTCGTCCCGGCATACGTCTGCGGCCGATTCGACGTACGTGACCGCTGCTTCCGCCGATTCGACGGCCTCGACGTGAGCGGCGTCGTGTGTTCCCAACCCGGCCGTGGGTCGGTCGTATACTGCCGCGTAGCCCAGTTCCGAGAGCGTGCCGCCACTGCCGTCAACCGCGACGACGGCGTCGCCGTTCATCACCACGAGCGCGTTGCGAGCGTGTCCCAGTCCGGTCGCGATCACCTCGTCGACGTACTCGTTTGCGTCCGCCCGGCGGTCAGTAGGGAGAATCCCGATAGAGCGGCCGCCAACGTCTGCCGCGCCCCGGCAGACCGCTTCCATCACGCCGCCGAGGCCGCCGCAAACGATCGTGTGACCGCGCTGGGCCAGCAGTCGACCCAAATCTGCTGCCGTCGTCGCTTCGTGCTCGCTGCTTGTACTGCCGCCGATAACGCTGACTCGCATACCGGCTCTCGTCGGTCGCGTGGGAAGTCCTTTCGCCTCCGCGTCCGGGCACTCCGACGACCTACGAGCGGACCGTGACAGAATCGACCGCGCCGACTTCCGGATACGAGGTCACCGGATCGTCGGGTCCACAGCCGTCGCGGGGCTGTGCGCGCAGCGGCTCGATTGAATCTGTACCCACGACGGGGCTCCGTGTCTCCAGGACGTAGGCGGTGTGAGCATCGTCGTCCAGCGGGACCAGACGGAGAGTACGCCGATCGACGATGCCCTCGATGTCGACGTCCTTCTCCCGCGCATCGACCGTCTCCTCGCTGACGGCCGCCACGCGCGTGACGATCGGGGACTCGAAGGTCACGCCACGGACAGTCGTGCCGTCCGTCACCAGCGTGATCCGCACCTCGTCGCCCTCTGACGCCGCCGCCAGCGTCCCGATGAGATCAGCAGTCATATGCCGGGCTATGTGCGGGTGGGACAAGAAGACACGGGAGACGGCTGTGGGGGCGCGAATTCCGGTCGAAGACGGCGGACAGAAGCGATGTTGTGGACGGAGGCGATGCCGTCGGATTACGCGTCGTCCGACACCGGCGTGCCGTCGGGACGCTTCGGCCCCTCGGAGTCGTAGACGACCACGCCGTCTGCGTCGGCCGGCGCGTAGTTGTCCCGGACACCGATCGCCTCCTCGAGTTCCCGGATCGCTCGCGTTCTGAGCGCCGCGGCCAGTTCCTCGGCGTCCGCGCGAGAGATGTCGCGGCCGAGACCCTCACACTCGTGAGCGCGGACCATCCCCGCCTCATCGATCGCCTCGCCCATCGGCTGGCTGGTCCCACCGAGCGCGACGCTGAACGGGTACGTTTCACAGATGAGGGGGCGGTCCTCGTGGACCTGACAGGCTCCTTTCGCGGTGCCGTCTGCGCGCTCGCCGACCTCCTCGTAGAAGACGCAGTCGCCGCAAGCGTCCGTCTGGAGCGCCCACTCGAACGTCTCGCCCTTGGGGCCGTCGTCGCCGTCGACGAGGCCGTACGGCATCGGCCGGGCCACGTCGCGCCAGTCGTAGTCCGACGCGGCATCGGCCGTCTCACCCGCCCCAGACTGTAGTTCGCGGACTTCGTCGGGGAAGACGGTCGCGGTGTGTGGCTCCGTGCCTCCGCCGTCCTCGCGTTCGTGGCCCTTACAGCACGCGCCGCAGCGGGTACACTCGAAACCGATCGACTCGATGGCGTCAGCGAGTGACGACACCGACAGGTCGCGGGCGCGCTCAAGTTCGGTCTCAAGCGACGGTGCGTCGGTCACGCGTCGAAGTCAGAGCGGCGCGGACTAAGTCCTCTCGGTCGCAGAAACTGTGGTCACAGGAGTTCGACCGTTTTCGCCTCGCGGTCGAAGCGCACGCGACGCGCAGCGTCGAGTTTCTCTAGGTGGGCAACGATTGTCGCCCGTGCGAACCCACGGATGCCGGAGAGGTCCCGATCGTAGACGGCGTCGACGACGGCGTCAACGTCGTGAGCGCCGGCCTCGATGGCGGCGAGCGCCTTCCGTTCGCGGTCGAGCCGCCGGCGGAGCAGTCGCTCGCAGGTTGCGCGGGGATTCTCGATAGTTGGGCCGTGTCCCGGGAACAGCGCGGGTGGGTCCCGCGCGTGGAGTCGCCGAAGCGCGACGAGATACGCCCGGACGTCGCCCTCAGGCGCCGCGACGGCGACGCTTCCCTCCTCGATGGCGACGTCACCGCAGAGCGTTCCGGCCGCAGTCTCGAAGGCGACGTGGTCAGGCGCGTGCCCGGGAGTGTCGATGACACCGACACCGTCGCCGACGGGCAGTTCGGAGCCCTCGACGAACGTTCGGTCAGGCTCGATCCCGGTCTGGTCGGTGAAGCGACCCTCGCGACCGCAACGACACCAGACGGTCGCGCCCGTCGCTTCGGCGTAGGCTTCGACTGCGCCGACGTGGTCGGGATGCGCGTGGGTGACGGCGATATGTTCGACAGATACGTCGGCGACAGCATCGTCAAGCGCCTCGGTTCGCCGCTGTGGATCGACGAGCAACGCGGGGTCGTCGCCGACGAGGTAGGCGTTGACCGATCCCGTCGGGACCGGGGCATCGACGGAGACGGCCACACGCCGGACCGGGAGTGCGCCGTCGAGATTAGTTGTCACGGTAAATACACCTCTGAACAACAGAGCAACAGTTGCTCTCGGCAGGCGGAATCACTGGTAAAGCAGTCACGGGATTCATCGGGGAGACGAGTCCGTACTCGGCGCCACAGGTCGCTGTCTTCCGCGGGGGTGAGTCACGGCTGACGACGCGGACGTCGGGAAGCTGGCAGACGTGAGTGTCTACGTGTTGAGGTAGTAGACCTGCTTCCGGGCGTCCTTGAAACTGTACCGGGAGCCAACGAGGTCGGCATCCTCGAGACGGTTGAGCGCGTAGCGGACCGTCCGATCCGGGAGGAGCGACTCCTCGGCCAGTTGTCCTTGCGAGAGCGGTGCGTCACCCTCGAGTACCTTCGCGACGAGTTTCGCACTTGGGGGGAGTTCGCGGAGGCGGTCGCGGTACTCCGACTCCGAGAGGAGATCGTCATCATCGAGGTCTGCGGTACTGGTGCTCATACCCGAATACAAAGACGTTTTCGTGGTAAAGGTTGGCTACAAGTGTGTGAATACAGTCAGTACAATATATATCCATATAAGGACGGCTCCCACTGGCGGTCCAATCTGCGGACGGGACAGGGACTGACGCCGAGACACAGACCAGCGCGCTTCCAGTACGGTTTTAGTCTGGGAGTGAGGACGGAAAGATACCGTGAAAGGAAAGGAGTGGTACCAGGCCGACGACGTGGCCCGAGAGTACGACTCGAAACGATTCTCCCGGGGCGGGCGACTCATCGACGACCGTGAGAAGCGAGCCGTTCTCGAAGCATTGGGTCCAGTCGGCGGCAAAAAAATCCTCGAAATCGCCTGCGGGACGGGACGGTTCACGGCGCTGTTAGCCGAACGTGGAGCGAACATCGTCGGTCTCGACATCTCTGCAGCGATGCTGGCTCAGGGTCGGGAAAAGGCCCGGAGCGTGGGCGTCGCCGACCATATCGAGTTCCTCCGCGGCGACGCCGCTCGACTGCCGTTTCCCGACGATCACTTCGACGTCGTCTTCGCGATGCGGTTCTTCCACCTCGCTGAGACTCCGGCGAAGTTTATGACCGAGATGGCGCGCGTTTCCAAGAATCTCGTCTTCTTCGACACGTTCAACGAACGGAGTACGCGGGTCGCGTACAACTGGCTGCTCCCGATGGGATCGCACCTCTACTCCACCGAGCAGGTCGACCGATTGCTCGACAATGCGGGTCTGCGACTGGTGAGCGACGAACACGACTTCCTGCTGCCCTACGGATTCTACCGAAAGATCCCGAACGGCGTCGCCGAGCAGTTCCGCGACGTCGACACGTCGCTCGGCGAGGCGGCGGTCGGGCCGTGGGACGTCGGCGACGCCCTCGCGTCGGTTTCGTACTGGACCGCGACCGTCGACGGCGCAGAATAGTATAGTAGCGTGTGCAACTGATTACACAGCCGATCGCACGCAGTCGTCCGATCGAGTGAGCGAAGACGTGCAAACGCTACTATAGTTCACCTGATAACTCCCGCAGAACGGACCCGAGCCCCCCGACGAGGCGGTCGCGCCGAGGTGCGACATTTAAGTTCTCGTGTCGCAACCGACGGGTATGGAACTCTCGGTCGTCGTCCCGACGCTCAACGGTCGGGACCGCCTCGCGGCCACGCTGGACGTACTGGCTGCGAACGCCCCCGACGCCGAGACTGTGGTAGTCAACGGTCCCTCCGCGGACGGGACCACCGGAATGGTCCGCGACAGAGACGACGTCGACGTCCTCGTCGAAGTGTCCGACCGCACGCTGAACGTCTCCCGAAACGCCGGGCTTCGAGCGGCCTCCGGGGATGCCATCGCGTTTCTCCGGCACGACCTCGCGATCGAGGAGACGTGGATCGACGCCGTCAGGGCGAGTCTCTCCCGCGCGCCGGTCGTGACCGGGCCGGTCCACGAGACGCTTCCGGCGGGGATGACGACGACGGAACGGGAGGCTCGACAGGTCCGTGGACGCGAAGTGACGTACTTCAACGGCGGGAACGTCGCGTTCCGAGCGCCGGTGCTCGACGAACTCGACGGCTTCGACGAGTATCTCGAAACGGGCGGTGCCCAAGACGCCGCCCACCGACTGGCCGGCCTCGACTACGAAGTCGCGTGGGAAACCGAGATGTGCGTCCGGACCGAGTACGAGGCCGACGGCGGTGTCACCGACCGCGACCTCGGGCAGAAGTACCGCGCGCTCGCCTATCGGCTGGTGAAGAACTACGGCGTCCGCCCCACGATCGTCCGGCGGATCGCCAGCCACGCCGGTTCCGACGGGCTGTCAGCCGCCCGTGACGTTCTCGCCGGAGAGGGAACTCCGACAGCCTGGATCGGTAACGGCCGAGACGTCCTGATCGGCGTTGCGACAGGCTGCTCCGACGGACTCGTGGCACGGGCTCGCGACCGGTCGCCGTCGCGAAACCCACACGGGTGCTCGAAGCGCGCCGACCGGGCCGTCGCGAAGTACGACCGCCGCTAACGCGCCACCCGGGCCCACGAACGGGCCACCTACGATTCGCCGGGCGCCAGTCCGGGAACCACTCGTGAGGCGTTGGCGGAGAACGCGCGTCGCATCGCGTCTTCCGAAACGTCGAGCGTCAGGATCTCCATCACGCCCACGCTCGGGTGGATCTCCGGCGCACCGCTGCCGAACAGGACGCGGTCGGGGTGTTCGAGCAACGCGCGCTCGAGCACGCTGCGAAACCTGACCTGATGCGTGTCGAGATACAGACGGTCGTGGTCGTCGAGGAGGTCGATCGCCGCGTTCATCCACTCCCGATTGAGGGGGTAGCCGCCGAAGCCGCCGAGGACGACCGGCAGATCCCGGTCGAGCACCGCCTCGGCGACCGCGTCCGGTGGGAAGTCCTGCCCGCCGTGGACGACGAGCGGCAGTTCGACGTCTTCGAGTCGGTCGAGCGTCGCGTCGTCCGGGAGACCGTCCGTCGTCGGATCCAGCGAGAACCCGTGGAAGCGGTCGTCGTACGCGTACTGCTCGATGTCTTCGGGACTGGCGTGATGTGGCTCGCGGGACGCAGTGAGGTTGCGCAGGCGGACCGACGCACGGGACCCCGGATCACGCGGGCCGTCGATCCGCGCGACCGCGAGAAAGGGACGGTCGACACTCAGGCGTGCCACGGCGTTGTTGGCGCGAAGGTACCCCTCGCCCGGCGGGCGACTCCCGGGCGTAACGACTGCCCGGACCACGCCGGCTTGGTGCAGTTCGCGTTCGAGGGCGTCGGGAGTCGTCTCTCGGCCGCGGGTCGCCACCTCCGCCTCGTCGCTCGGGTCCAATCGCGCGCGGAAGTCGACGACCCTGAACCCGTGGTTCAACTCCAGCATCGTCCAACGTTGTCTCGGCGACCCCAATATACCTTGGCGACCGTCGCCGGGAGGCATCGGCTTTTGGGTCGGCACACGAGTCGGGCACTGTCGATACGTATATATAGAACTGCTGTCCTCCCAGCTTGTGAGGTTTACATAAGTATGTCTACACGTATGCAGTCCCTGTCAGTCCTCTCGGGGACCAGTCGGCGGACTCGCGGCGGCGACGCCCAGCAGTCGAATATTCGAGCGGGGAAGGCCGTAGCGAACGCGGTCCGAACGACGCTCGGCCCGCGCGGAATGGACAAGATGCTCGTCGATACGAGCGGTAGCGTCGTCGTCACCAACGACGGGGCGGCTATCCTGGATAAAATGGACATCGAACACCCCGCGGCCCAGATGATCGTCGAAGTCGCCGGGTCACAGGAGGACAGCGTCGGCGACGGCACGACGACGGCGTCAGTGCTGGCCGGCGAACTCCTCGTCCGAGCGGAGGACCTCCTCGACGACGACCTCCACCCGACGGTGATCGTCGAGGGATACACCGAGGCCGCGCGGATCGCACGAGAGGCGATCGGGAGCCAGGTGCTCGACCGCCCACTCGACGACGACCTGCTGACGGCGGTAGCGGTGTCCTCGATGACGGGCAAAGGCACGGGCGACGTGTCCGCGGCGGTCCTCGCCGAGTACGTCGTCGATGCCGTCCGTGCCGTCTACGACGGCGAGAGCCGGTTCGATCCCGGCGACGTCCGACTACTCACTCGTGTCGGGGGCGCCGCCTCGGCGACGGAACTGATCGAGGGGGTCGTCGTCGACGAGGCCCCACTTCGCGACGGGATGCCCAGGGAGGTCGAGGACGCGACGGTCGCCGTCGTGACCACTGAACTCGACGTTCGTGAGGGCGAGAGCGACGCGCAGTATCGGATCTCGTCCGTCGAGCAACTCGCTGCCGCGGTCGAGGCCGAAGACGCCGAACTCGCCGGATACGCGGCGGCGCTCGACGACGCCGGCGTCGACGTGGTCTTCTGTACGAAGTCGATCGCCGATCGTGTGGCCGACCACCTCGAACGACGCGGAATCGTCGCATTCGAGAGCCTCACTACCGAGGACGCGCGGGCGGTGGCTCGCGCCACCGGAGCGAGGCAGTTGGGAAGCGTGGGTGATCCCGATACGGCAGACTTCGGCCACGCGGACCGGGTCGCTGTCGATCGGGGCGGCGATGACGACCTCGCGTTCGTCAAGGGCGGTGACGCCGCGAAGACGGTCACGCTCCTGCTCCGCGGCGGCACCGAACACGTCGTCGACGAGTTGGAGCGGGCAATATCGGACGCCATCGACGTGACGGTGGCGGCAATCGCGTCCGGGGGCGTCGTCCCCGGTGCGGGCGCGACCGAGGTCGCGATCGCAGAGCGTGTCCGCTCGGCCGCGAGCAGCGTGAGCGGGCGCCGACAACTCGCCGTCGAGGCTTTCGCCGACGCTGTCGAGGCGCTTCCCCGGACGCTCGCGGCGAACGCCGGAATGGACCCCATCAACGCCATTGTCGAACTCCGCGCGACGTTCGATCGCGAGGGCGTCGCAGGCGTCATCTCGGACGGTCGAACCGGCGAAGTCGCTGATCCCATCGAGGCCGGCGTCTTCGACCCCGCCGCAGTGAAACGCGAGGCGATCACCGCAGCGACCGAGGCCGCGACGATGATCGTCCGCGTCGACGACGTCATCGCTGCGAACTGACGGTCGAGACGGCGGTTGACCGTAGATTTTCGAGAATCAAAGAGAGAGCACGACGTCGTCGCCGGGATCGAGTTCGAACGCCGCGTCGCCGCGGCCCCGGTTGACGTCGCACTCGACGTATCCGTGGCTACCCACAGTCACCAGTCGGTCGCCGACGTCGACGTCGTCGAAGGCAGCGACAGCCGTCGCCGACGTGCCGTTCACCGCGACCGCCTCACCGACGCGGCCGTCGAGGAACGAACCCGGGACGTTGGTGATCGCGTTGCCGAAGTCGTCGACGACGAGGACTTCGCCGCGGGCTTCCGTCGAATCCACCGCGGGATCGGGGAAGCGACAGTCGACGACTGTCTCTGGCGACGCTCCAGGTGCCATCGATTCGATGCGGTCGATCGGCTCCAGCGTCCCTAGATTTGTAACGCCGACCTCGTGGACCGCTGCGGCCGCGGGGGCAAACACGTCGCGGCCGTGGAACGTCGCCGACGCGGGGTCTTGGTAGTCGTAGCAGAAACATTCGATTGGGGCGTCGTCGTCCGAATCCGCGGCCGCACGCTCGGCGAGACGGCGCGCGGCCGGTACCACCACCCCGTTGTCGGGGGCTACCAGAGCGTGCTCGCCCACGCGGACGACGAGGGCGTCGCGGTCGGTTCCGACGCCGGGATCGACGACGACGAGGTGGACGGCGGGGGGGAAGTACGGGAGCGTCTCGCGGCACCAGAAGGCCGCAGCGCGGACGTCCTGACGGGGGAGGTCGTGAGCGACGTCGACGAGGCGCGCGTCGGACCGCTGGAGGACGACGCCCTTCATCGCCGCAGGGTAGGGTGAGCCGAAATCCGATGCGAGCGTGATCATCTCGGTGTCACTCGGGGTCGCTGGTTTCGTCGCTGCCGGCGTGCGCGCGGTTCAGTTCCCCGCCGTTGGCGTCGGTGTCGCTGACGCGCTGGATCCGCTCGATTCCATCGACCTCCTCGATCACCTCGACGACCGGTTCCGGAACGAGACCCCGCCAGTCGTCGCCGCTGATCATCCGCTCTCGGAGTTCCGCGCCCTCCAGCACGTCGCGGTTGAACATCGGCGATTGGCGGACGTCGACGCCCGCCTCGGAGAACAGTTGGATGACGAGCGGGTTGTTCGAGTAGGCGACGTCGAACGCCGGAGACATACTCTGAACGTGGCTCACCCACACAGAGTTGCGGTCGAGGTCCTCGATCGGCACTGCGTAGGTGGTGACATCGAGTTCCGCCACCGATTTCGTGACCATCATCACCCGCTCGCCAGCGGTAAACGGGTTCCGCGGGCTGTGTGAGTCGTTCGCTGACCCGATCCCGAGGACGAGTTCGTCGACCTCGCTCGCGATCTCTGCGACCATCCGGTGGTGCCCGTTGTGGTAGGGCTGAAACCGACCGATGTAGAACCCCCGCATACCTCCCCTGTCGGCTTCTTCATTTATAAATACCCCGAGATGTGATGATGTCGAAATACAGCGTATAAAACACCTCAGAGTACCGATATCCGTGTTTCAGGGTGTGAGAATTTGGGGAGAAAGTATATCAGTCGCCCGACCTTGAGAGTAAATAGCGAAGAATCCTATGAGTAACGACACGGAAACCGACGACAACGCCCCCGAAGAGGAGGGCGACGTCACCGACGAGCGGCCCGATTCGCCCCCGGTTGACGACGACGTCGGGACCCCAGAGGGGATCCCAGACGATCCGTCCGATATCGTCGGCCCCGAGGAGCGCGGCGACCGGTCCGGTTCACGGAACGGACACCCCGGCTCCGACGGCGACACTAACGGAACGATTGACGACCTCGGGAGCGACGTTGAAGTCGATGCCGAGGTCGCTGACGACGTCAACGAGGACGACCTCCTCGGCGGTCTCAAGATCGGCTCTACCGCCGAAATCGACGTCCCAGACCGACTGGTCGATCAGGTGATCGGCCAGGAACACGCCCGTGATGTCGTGATGAAGGCCGCAAAGCAACGGCGGCACGTGATGATGATCGGTTCGCCCGGGACCGGCAAGTCGATGCTGGCGAAGGCGATGTCCGAGTTGCTGCCGCCCGAAGAGCTCCAAGACGTTCTGGTCTATCACAACCCCGACGACGGGAACAACCCGAAGGTCCGGACCGTTCCCGCTGGCAAAGGCGATCAGATCGTCGACGCACACAAAGAAGAAGCCCGAAAGCGGAACCAGATGCGATCGTTCCTGATGTGGATCATCATCGCGATCGTCATCGGGTACTCGTTCATCATCGCCGGCCAGATTCTGCTCGGGATCCTCGCGGCCGGGGTCATCTACCTCGCGTTCCGCTACGGCTCCCGCGGCGGCGACGCGATGGTGCCGAACCTCATCGTCAACAACGCCGACACGACGACGGCGCCGTTCGAGGACGCAACGGGCGCTCACGCCGGTGCGCTGCTCGGCGACGTCCGCCACGACCCGTTCCAGTCCGGCGGGATGGAGACGCCGAGCCACGACCGCGTCGAGCCCGGTGCGATCCACAAGGCGAACAAGGGCGTGCTGTTCATCGACGAGATCAACACGCTCGACATCCGCAGCCAGCAGCACCTGATGACGGCGATCCAGGAAGGTGAGTTCCACATCACCGGTCAGTCCGAGCGCTCCTCGGGCGCGATGGTCCAGACCGAACCCGTCCCGACAGACTTCATTATGATCGCTGCGGGGAACCTCGACGCGATGGAGAATATGCACCCCGCCCTGCGCTCGCGGATCAAGGGCTACGGGTACGAGGTGTACATGGACGACACCATCGAGGACACCCCCGAGATGCGCCGGAAGTACTGCCGCTTCGTGGCCCAAGAGGTCGCGAAAGATGGCCGGCTACCGGAGTACTCCGCGGAGGCGATGGAAGAAGTCATCCTCGAAGCGCGGCGGCGCGCCGGTCGGAAGGGTCACCTCACGCTCAAACTGCGTAACTTGGGCGGCCTGGTCCGGGTCGCAGGCGACATCGCCCGTGCCGACGACGCTGACTTCGTCACGCGCGATCACGTGCTCCAGGCGAAGGGCCGGAGCCGGTCGATCGAGCAACAGCTCGCCGACGACTACATCGAGCGCCGCAAGGACTACGAACTGCAGGTCTCGGAGGGCTACCAGGCCGGCCGCGTCAACGGCCTGGCCGTGATGGGCGAAGACTCCGGTATTATGCTGCCCGTGATGGCCGAGGTCACGCCCTCGCAGGGCCCCGGCGAGGTCATCGCCACCGGACAACTGAAGGAGATGGCCCAGGAGGCCGTCTCGAACGTCTCGGCGATCATCAAGAAGTTCTCTGACGAGAACATCTCCGAGAAGGACATCCACATCCAGTTCGTCCAGGCCGGCCAGCAGGGCGTCGACGGCGACTCCGCCTCGATCACGGTCGCGACCGCCGTGATCTCCGCGCTGGAGGACGTCGGCGTCGATCAGTCGCTCGCGATGACTGGGAGTCTTTCGGTCCGCGGCGACGTCCTGCCCGTCGGCGGCGTCACTCACAAGATCGAGGCCGCTGCGAAATCCGGGTGTGACCGGATCATCATCCCGGCCGCGAACACCCAGGACGTGATGATCGAAGAGGAGTACGAGGAGATGGTAGAGATCATCCCCGTCTCGCACATCAGCGAGGTCCTCGACATCGCGCTGGAGGGCGAACCCGAGAAGGACTCGCTCGTCGCCCGCCTCAAGAGCATCACCGGTTCGGCGCTCTCACAGACGCAGGGCGAGAACGTCTCCGGACCGTCGAGTCCGAGCCCGCAGTAGTCGATCCGAATGCCCGAGTGGGCGACGTTCGCCGGGTTCGCGTTCGTCGCCACCGCGGCACTACTCTTGCTTTCATACGCTTCTAGTAGCATCCTCTCGGGATCTACCACGCGTGAGTACGACGCCGAGCAATCCCCGCCCACCGCGGATGAACTCGGTGAACCGACCAGCGACACCGTCCACCCCCCCGACGACGGGGCCGACGGAGAGACGATCGCGCTCCCGAAGTCGGGCGTGAAGTTCCACCCGGATCAAGTCCAGCCCGACCCTGAAGACGGACGCGACGTCGCTGATTTCTCGACGGCCTCACTTCTCGCGAACGTCGCGTTCTCACAGGGGTTGTTCGCGCTACTGTTGCTCGTCGGTGCCTGGTACGCCGAGATCCCCGCGTGGGCGTTCGGCGTCGGACCGCTCGACCTGCGAGTCGTCGCGGTCGGTGTCGGACTAGGCGTCGCGCTCTACGTCGCCAACGAGGCCGGCGCGGCCGTCGGCGCGCGCGTGGGACTCGGTGTCGGCGACGGTGAACGGCTGCGGAGCGCGCTCGCACCGGAGACACGCGGCGGGTGGGTCGTGCTCCTGCTCGTCGTGTTGCCCATAATCGCCGGCTTCGAGGAACTGCTCTTCAGGGGAGCGCTCATCGGCGTCGTCGCCGCGGGATACGGAGTCTCACCGTGGGTGATGGCGGCCGTCTCCTCGGCCGCGTTCGCACTTGGGCACGGAGCGCAGGGTCGACTCGGCGTACTCGTTACTGGCGTGCTCGGGTTCGTGCTCGCGGCGGCGTTCGTCGTGACCGGAAGCCTCCTCGCCGTGGTCGTCGCGCACTACCTCATCAACGCCTTAGAGTTCGTCGTCCACGAGGGATTGGGGGTCGAGTGGACGCCCGAAGGGGCGTGAGCGTCGAGCAGGGGTTCGTGTGCGAACACGCGTCGGTATCTGTGTCATTCAAAGGACAAAAATAGCAGGGGCGTGACGGTTAGTTGAGATGGTCGACAGACAGCGGCGGACGTTGCTTCGTACGATGGGTTCGATGTCGATGCTAGTGCCTTGACAGGATTGGCGGGTTGCACCGCCGAGATTCCCCCGGTCCGGGTCGAGATGGGCGACCCGGCCGAGGAGTCCGAACGGACACAGGAACCGACAGCGACGCCGGCAGCGACCGAGACGCCCGCGGAGACGGCCCCCCCGTCGCCCTCGGAGTGGAGACTGGAACCGCGGACACCGCGGCCGAGACGGGCGCACCGACAGCGACGGCGACTACCACCGCAACGACCACTGCGGCGCCGACAACGACTGCCACCGCAACGACCACTGCCACGCCCACGTCGACTGCAACGCCGACTCCGGAGGGGGACGACGCGCTCCTGGCGCGATATCGGTTCGAGGGCGATCTGACGGACACCACCGGCGATTACGATCTCTCGGGGTCGGGCGTCACGTACGATTCCGGGTCGGAGGGGTCACAGGGCGCGTTCTGGCCTGGCTTCGCCTCCGCGGACATCGCGGCGATCGCCGACGACGAACCGCTGACGTTCTGCTATTGGATCCAAGACGACGGCACGAGTTCGACGTGGAACGACGACCTCATCTGGAAGATCACCTCCAAGAACGGCGATCAGGTCGGCACGTTCTGCACCACCGACGGGGAGGTCTTCCTCTTCACGGCGGGCGACAATACGATGAACGAGAGCGAGACGGACGTCCTCGACGGGCAGTAGCACCACGTCGCGTTCGTCTACGAGCAGTCCGAAGACCGGATGCGGTTGTATCTGGACGGGAGCGAAGAGTACGATATCGAGTACACCGACGACCTGACCGGGATGGACACGACGGTACTGATGTTCGGGAACAACGGCTCGGACGGCTGGAAAGAGTACGACGGCGGCGTCGACGATTACCGGTTTTACCGCCGGGCGTTGAGTGCCGCAGAGATCAGCGACATCGCCGAGCGATAGCGAGCCGTCGTCCGGACGGCGCCTGACCGTCAGGCCGACTCGATCTCACGCAGCCGCTCTGCCACCGACGCCGGCGGGCCGCCGGGCGCGTTGCGCACACGGTGATCCGGAACGAAGAGCGGAACGGGATTCCCCGAGAGCGCCGTCCGGGCGGCGTCGAGATCCGCGCTCTCGTCGGAGTCGAGGCCGGCCATCCGGACGACCCGGTCGAGCGATACTGTCTCACCGTGCGGGACGTTACGCGTCGCCTCGAGAACGCTCCGCTGGTCGGTCGGGACCGTGAGGGCGACGTCGACGTCGTTGAAGTGATCGTTCTCGCCAGCGAGGTAGGCGAACACCCGATCGAGCAGCGGGTGGTCCGCTTCGGCGTCCGCGGGTGGCGTTTCGGGGAACGAGACGCTAATCACGCGGCCGCTCGCGATTCCGATCTCGACCGCGTGCGTCAGTCGATCAGAGTCGCGAGCGAAGACACCAACATCCATACCGCAGAATAATGCGTCCGCAGGCTTGAACCTTGACGAGTCGATCGAGATCGGCGGCCATCGACACGCAAACCTTATGTGCAGAAAAGTCCGTTAATGAACATAGATGAACGCTAGTGAGGACAAACTTGCTCCAGAAGTCCGGTCGATACTTGCGTCGGCTCGGGAGCGATCCGACGGTGGCGGAACTGTCGACGTCGACGCCCGGCCGTTTCCCGAGGCAGTCCGAGCGACCGAGGATGCGGGACGCATCCCGGTTGTCGCCGAGGTGAAGCCGACGAGCCCGACGACCGACGGCGAGCGGGCCGACGACCCCGTCGATCTCGCAACGGCAATGGAGGGCGGCGGCGCGAGCGCGCTATCGGTCCTGACCGAACCCGAGCACTTCGGCGGGTCGGTGGAGAACCTCCGGCGGGTGCGCGAGGCCGTCGACGTGCCGGTTCTCCGGAAGGACTTCGTCGTTCGCGAGGCGCAACTGGACGCCGTCGAGGCCGACCTCCTCCTGCTCATCGCGCGGTTCCTCGACGAACCGGGAACTGACTCGCTCGCGACGCTGTACGAGGCGGCGCGTGAGCGAGGATTCCAGCCCCTCGTAGAAGTCCACACCCGCGAGGAACTCGAGCGCGCACTCGACGTCGGTGCGAAGATCATCGGCGTCAACAACCGCGATCTCGGCCAATTGGTGGTCGATCTGGGTACGTTCGAACGTCTCGCGCCGGACGTGCCCAACGACGTGACGCTGCTGGCCGAAAGCGGTATTTCGGAGGTCGCAGACGTCCGACGGATGCGCGAGGCGGGTGCGGACGCCCTGCTGATCGGCACGGCGATTATGGACGGCGACGTGCGGGCGAACACCGAACGGCTGACAGGGGTGGACGCCCAGAGGGGTAATAGAGCGAGCGAGACAGCGACAGACACGGAGACTGAGACACAATGACACAGAAGTACGCAGACGGCAAGTTTGGAGAGTACGGTGGACAGTACGTGCCAGAGGTGCTGATGCCGGCAATCGAGGAATTGACAGACGCCTACGAGCGCTACGTGCTGGAGAACGAAGACGGATTTATGGACGAGTTCCGGGCTCGACTCCGGGACTTCGGCGGCCGACCGACGCCTACGCAGTACGCTGAGCGGCTCTCGAAGCGCTACGATCGTGAGGTATACCTCAAGCGCGAGGACCTCCTCCACGGCGGCGCACACAAACTCAACAACGCGCTCGGGCAAGTCCTCCTGGCGAAGTATATGGGCAAAGAGCGGATCGTCGCCGAGACCGGCGCGGGCCAGCACGGCACGGCAACGGCGATGGCGGCAGCGCACCTGGATATGCCCTGTGAGATCTATATGGGCGAACGCGACATCAACCGCCAGCGGCCGAACGTCTTCCGGATGCGACTCAACGGCTCGGCGGTGAACCCGGTCACCACGGGGCGCGGCACGCTCAAGGAAGCCATCTCCGAGACGATGCGCGACTGGGCGACCAACGTGGAGGACACCCACTACGTCATCGGATCGGTCGTCGGCCCGCATCCCTTCCCGGCGATGGTGCGGGACTTCCACAGCGTGATCTCCGAAGAGGCACGTCGGCAACTCGACGAACAGACCGGCGGCCTCCCGGACGCTGTTCTCGCGTGTGCGGGCGGCGGTTCGAACACGATGGGTGCGTTCGCGAACTTCATCGACGACGAGGGCGTCGAACTCTACGCCGTGGAGGCGGGCGGATCGAGCCTCGACGTCGACGAGGAGGAAGGCGTCGCGCCGAACTCGGCGTCGCTATCGACTGGCGAGGAAGGCGTGCTCCACGGCGCGCGAACCAAGATCCTGCAGGACTCCGACGGCCAGATTATGGAGAGCCACAGCGTCTCTGCGGGCCTCGACTACGCAGGCGTCGGCCCGCAACTCGCTCGACTCGTCGACGACGATCGCGTGCAGGCAGTCAACGTCGACGACGTCAGTGCGCTCGAAGGGTTCCACCGACTCTCGCAACTCGAAGGGATCATCCCCGCGCTGGAGACAGCCCACGCGTTCGGCTACCTCGAGGAGCACCACGAGGAACTCGGCGAGACGATCGTTATCAACGTCTCTGGCCGGGGCGACAAGGACCTCCAAACCGTAATCGAAGAGACCGAGAAGCGCGACATCGAGGGCGCACCGTCGATGGCAGAGTTCTCGGGAGGAATCTGAGATGGGTGGGGACGCCAACCCCGACCTCGTGGAAGCCTTCGCCGACGGACCGGCGTTCGTGCCGTACCTCGCCGCAGGCGACCCCGACTACGAGTCCTCGCTCGAGTACGTCGAGGCCCTAGCGCGTGGGGGGGCGGACGTGATCGAACTCGGACTCCCCTTCTCGGAACCGATCGCGGAAGGATCGACGATCCAGAGCGCGATCGTCCGCTCGCTGGAGGGTGGGATGACACCTAATCGGTTCTTCGAGTTCGTGGACGACCTCACCGTCGACGTGCCGCTGGTCTGTATGACGTACTACAACCTGATCTACCAGTACGGGGCGGAATCGGGGCCGCGGCCGTTCGTCGAGCGCGCCGCGAGGGCCGGAATCTCGGGCTTCGTCGTCCCCGACCTCCCTGCCGAAGAGGCTGATCCCCTCCGTGAGGCCTGCGACGAGTTCGGCCTGGATCTGGTGTTCATCGTCGCGCCGACAACTCGTGGGGACCGCCTCGAGCAGATTATGTCGCAGGTCTCTGGCTACGTGTACGTGCAGGCGCGACTGGGCGTCACGGGCGCAAAAGAGGACGTCTCCGGGCAGACCGCGGAGAGTCTCGAACGCATCGCCGAGTACGACGTCCCGAAGGCGGTCGGCTTTGGGATCAAAACGGGCGAGCACGCCGAGCGGATCGTCAGTGGGGGCGCGGACGGCATCATCGTCGGGAGCGTGCTGGTCGATATCGTGGGTGACGGCGTCGAGCGCGATGATTCGGCCGAGGCGATCGCGGACCAGCTCGAATCGAAGGCCCGCGAACTCAAACAGGGGGCACTGCGCGGATACGAACAACGTGTGCCCCAAGCGGAAGGCAAATAACCAACGGTTGCCACAGTCTCACACACGATGAATACAGGACTTTCCGCGCGACTCGACCGGATATCGACAGGGGGGCGGTACCTCATCGTCCCAATGGATCACGGCATCACTATGGGCCCGGTAAAGGGGCTCATTGACCTCGAATCGACCGTCGATGCGATCACGCGCGGCGGCGCAGACGCCGTCCTCACCCAGAAAGGGGTCGCCCCGCGCGTCCATCCGAACAAGAACGACAAAGGGTACATCGTCCACCTCAACGGATCGAGCGTGATCGGTCCCGACGAGGAGGATAAACGACGGACCGGAAGCGTCGAACAGGCACTCCGGGCAGGCGCCGACGCCGTCTCGTTTCACATCAACGTCGGCAGCAACTACGAGCCGGATCAACTGGCCGAACTCAGCGAGGTAACAGAGACCGCTCACCGGCTCGGGGTCCCCGTACTTGCGATGAGTTATGCCCGTGGCCCGGGCGTCGACGAACACGACGCCGAGAGCCTCGCACACGCGGTCCGGATCGCCGAAGAACTCGATGCAGACGTAGTGAAGACCGCCTACTCCGGAGAGGCAGACTCCTTCAAGCGGGTGTGTGAAGCCACCCGACTGCCCGTCGTCATCGCCGGCGGCAGTCGCGGCACTGATCGGGAGACCGCCGAGATGGTCCGCGGCGCAATGGACGCCGGCGCGGCGGGCGTCTCGATGGGCCGCTCGATTTTCCAGCACGACGAACCGGAGTCGATTACGCGAGCAGTCAGCGCGATTATCCACGACGACGCCGACGTCGACGCAGCCATCGACGTTGCGGGACTCGGGATCGAGGCCTGAGGCACGACCGGCGGGCGCGAGCCCGCGCGTTTATCATCGTGGCGGGCCTATTTGCACCTATGCCTGCAACGCTCGAAGTCCGCTGTACAGCCGACACGTGCGAGATGGATATGTTTGAACTCCACTACACCTACGAGATGCCTGACGAGGTCGGTGTCTCCGACTTCGTCTGCCCGTACTGCAAAGCAAACGAGCCGCTGGAGGCGATCGAACTATGAGCGGCCTCGACGACATCGGCCGCCTTGGCGACCCTGAGCGCCTCCGCGAGATCGGTGCGTCGATTGCGGAGAACGCCCTCGAACGAGTCGGTCGGAGCATCGCCCGCGTCCAGGAGGGCAGGCCCCTGCCGTACGACCTCCTCGAGAGCGACGAGGCCTACCTCGTCGTCTTCGACGCGCCGGGAATCCGCGAGAAGGACGTACAAGTGCAGTTCCGCGAAGGCGAAGTGCAGGTCCGACTCGACCGGTTCCGCGACTTCCGCGAAGGGTTCGAGATGCGGTTCCCCGGTCGCGGGCTCTCGCTGGACGGCGCAGCGCCGATTCCAGCGGAGGCAGCGATCGACCCCGAGGCGGCCTCGGCGACAGTCACCGACGCCGGGACGCTTCAGGTGCGACTGCCCAAACTGACGCCGGGCGCGTAGAACAGATTTAGACCGGAAGTTCCGCGTCAGCGTCGACAACTCGATCCGGCTCCTCGGGCATAACCCACTCTGTCGTGAGTTCGAGCAGCTGAACGAGCATCCGCCCCGTCGCCCCCCAGACAGTGTAGTCGTCGACGTGGAAGTAGTGAACCCGGTGATCGCCGTAGATCGGGTGTTCGCGGCGCTCTGATTCGTAGTTGTCGAGATCGATCAGTTCCGGGACCGGGAGGGCGACCACTTCGGCAACCTCCCGCTCGTCGGGATCGTACTGGCGGTCGGGAACGCCTCCGACGAACGGTCGGACGGCGTAGTCGGTCACCGTCCGGATGTCGTCGATACGGCCGAATATCGTGGTTTCGGCCGCTAGCAAACCGATCTCTTCGTCGGCCTCGCGCAGCGCGGTCGCCTGAAGATCCGCGTCCTCCGGTTCCAGCGACCCGCCGGGAAAACTCATCTGTCCAGGGTGCTCGCCGAGGTGATCTGCGCGCTTGGTGAACAGGATGTGTTCTGTCCCGTCACGGACGAGGATGGGTGCGAGCACCGCCGCCTGTTTGCCCGCGTCGTCGACTGTCGACGGCGTGTGGGCCGACACCCTCGGGAGATGCATACTCGGTAATGGATACACGCTGCGGGGGCTTATACTGTCCGCTGAGCATCCGTGAGGGATCGCCGCGGGTTCGCGATCACGCTCCGTCTTCGAGGGCGGCGTCCAGTCGGTCGCGAACGTCGTCGACGTCGATCGACTCCGCCCAGACCGCGACGTCGTACGTCAGATCGAGCAGCCGGCGGATCTCGGCGCCGTCACCGGCCGACACCGCCCGCGCGGCGTCCGCGCGGAATCGTTCGGCCAGCGCTTCGGCGGCGGTGTCGCGGTTGACGTCACGCGGGTCGACGTCGAGGATGCGTGGGAGGTCCTCCGCGTTCGGGGGGAGCGTTGGGAACGCTGCCGGCCCGGGGGCGAGGAGCGTCTGGTCGCCGGGAGCGTCGTCATCAGCAGTGCCACCGGCCCCGTTCTCGCTGTCGGCGGCGCCCGTCGCATATCGGACGAGTGCGTAGGAGCGAACCGCCTCGTCGATCGCGGTGGCAACCGCGCTCTCGTCGAGGTCGGTTCCGCGCTTGAACGCCAACTCCGAGAGGGCTTGCTCGAGTTCCGCCGGAGTCAACGCCCCGAAGAGATCCACGATACCGGCGAGTCCGTCGGGGTCGAACGGTGAGTCGATGGCCGTCGTCACTCGCCCACCTCCCGGTGTGTCGCGCCGGAGGGCGTCGGCTCCGACTCCGACTGCAGGGGCGACTCCGCGTCGCTGGAGCGGTTCAGCCGTCGCCGCTCGCTGGGGTCTCCGGCGCCGACGACGTCGGCGAGGTCGGCGGTCGCCGCGTCGGCCACCGCGCCCGGCGAGAGCGACGTGGTCTCCCAAGCCGGAAGTCGGTCGTCGGGGGAGTCGGGTGCTCGAACGGCATCGGCGTATCGGTCGATCTGCGTTCGTTCGTGCTCGCGGTCGAACTCGAAGCCGTTGAACGCCGCATCCTGTGCGTACTGGTCGACGAGCGTGCGGGCCGCCCCGCAATAGCGCGATTCGAGCGTGTCGAAGTCGATCTCGACGCCGTGTTCGACGACTGTCCGCAACAGCGTTTCGCCGACGGAGCGGCTCATTTCGGAGAGTCCCGCCGACCCGTCGACCGAGCGGTGATCGTGTTCGTACTTGCCCAGATCGACCTGTGCGGTTCCGTCGAATCCAGCGACGTCGAAGGCGTCCCCGAGCGTGCCGACTTCGAGCCCCCACCGACGCGGCGTCCGGATCTGCCTGGCAGCGCGTGCAGTGGCCCCGAACTCCCCGGCGAGCGCGTAGCGGAACGCGTCGAGATACTTCAGGAACGGATCGGGACGCTCGTCGAGCAGCACACGGACCAGCGGGGCGTAAAAGAGCCGAAAGAGCCGGCCGTAGAGGCGGTCGTTCTCGACGCGAGCGTAGTAGCCCTTCGAGAAGTCGTAGCCGTTGGCCAGGGGGAACAACAGGCGCGAGACGAACGACTCGTCGTACGTCGTCGTGTCGGCGTCGTGGACGACGACGAACTCCTCGGTCGTCGCGCGACCGAGGCCGAGCCAGACGTCGCGGCCCTTTCCGCGAGCGCCGTCGAGATGAGCGTCCGAGAGGAGATCGGCGATCCGGGGGCCGTCACACCACAGCAGTTCCGTCCGGAGGTCATAGGTCGAAAGCCACTCGCTGATCGCGGCGACGCGCGTCGCGTCGGCACGCAGCGGGACGATGACCCGCGCGGGGTTCAGCCCTTCGAGCGTCGAGAACACTCGGTCGGCGGCAGCAGTTTCGCTGTCACGTTCGCTCATTGGCACCACGACCGCTGTCCGATCGGTCGGAGCGGTCGGGACCGGGTCAGCGAGGTCGTGAAGCGTCGTCACCCTCGCTTGCACGTATTCCATCGAGGCCCTCTCAGGGCGGCACGAGCAAAAGCCCGGGGGTTCCGGAGGGCGTGACCCGACGCAATCGTCAGCGAAAGCCGTCGTGGGCGCAGGTTTATATACGAAACCGCGGCCAGACAGAGTATGTGCTGAGAGCACCCCCGCGTCGGCAGCGGTCGCTCGGCACGACGACGGTGGGAGCGAGGCAGCCCGTGCCGACTGTTTGCCCACAGATGAGTACCGTTGGAGCTGTGCGTCCACAGCCCCCTCAAAGGCACAATCGCGGACGAACGTACTGTGCTCCGCGTGCGGAACACAGATATGGCAGTCGGTGGGGGCGACTGCTACGTCGGCAGCCTGTCGATCCGCTGTAGGGTGATCAGCCCGACGACGACGACGCCGAGCGCGAGTGCGAGGCGCGTGAAGATGACGTCGTAAGCGAGGCCAGCGTCGCGGAGCGCCCCGACTACCGAGGAGCCGGTGGCCTGGAGGATCATCATCCCTGCGGAGTACCACGCGTACGCACTGGCTCGCGCGTCGCTGGGGAGCGTATCCAGAAGGAGCGTGTCGATCGCGGGGAAGAGACTGTGGATGACGTACCCGATCACCGCCGTGAGCGCCACGACCGCGACGGTGCCGCGGGTCACGGTCAAGACGAGCACGCTGCCGGTGAACGCGCCGATGATCGCGAGAATGTAAGGCACCCGGGGCAGCCGGTCCGCGAGCCGCCCGGAAATGAAAAACGCCGGGACACCAGCGCCGAAGATCACCGTCAGGAGGTTCTTCGCCACGGTGTCGGGGATCCCCTTGGTGCCCATATACAGTTCGTAGAAATTGAACAGCCCCTGCCAGACGAACCCGGTCGTCCCGACAACGACGACACCGAGGCCGACGACGCGCCACTCCGAGCGGATCGCACCGAGCAGATCTCGGTCGTCGGCACCCGCCTCGGGGAGCGGTGTCTGCCGCGCGGCGACGTACAGTGCGAGCGTCACGACCGCGGCCGCGACGGAGATACCCACAAAAACGACCCGCCACTCGAAAAAGAGGCTCAAGGCGAGTGTGACGAGCGGCGCGGCCGCGACGGCCGCGATCTGACTCGACATCCCGTGGACGCCCAGGGCCCAGCCGACCCGGTCAGGGTAGAGTTCACTGACCAGCGGGTTGGCGGCGACGAGATACGTCCCCGAGGAAAGTCCCATCAGGAGCGCGCCCGCGCCGAGCATTGGAACCGTCGTCGCGCTCGCGGTGAACGCTGCGGCGACGGTCAACACGCCGCCGGTCGCGAGGATTACCCGGTGGCGGGCCACGCGAGTGAGAATCAAGCCGGTGGGAAGCCGCAGTAGCGCGCTTCCCAGCCACGCCATCGTGGCGATCAGTCCGGCGGTCCCCTCGCCGATCCCGAACACCGCGATGAACTCCTGCAGGAGCGGCGCGAAGACGACTCGCCCGAGGTTGACGAGAAGAATCATCGAACAGAGCGTACCAAAGAGACGACCCCGAGACACGGTCCGGCTTCGCCGCGGGCCTAATCAACCCTTACGATTCCCCTGCTGAGATACGGATCTTTTTACCGACCGGCATCCAGATTCGAGGTATGAAGTCGACACGGAAGGGCCTCCGAAGTGGGGAGTTGGAAAAGGACACCTACGGTCGGCTCAACTGCGCGGAGTGCGGGGAGTCGCTGAAGACCGAAAACGATCCCGACGAAGTGTTCACGATCCGCCGGTGTCCCAACTGTGACTCCGAGTGGAAGGAACTGCGCTGAGACCACCGATTGCAGGCGAGCAGTCGGTATGAGAGTTACTCGAAAACCGCGTCGAAAGCGCGCGCACCGAGCGGCTCAAACGTCCCGGCAGCGACGTTCTCTGGCACGTGGTTCGGAGAACTCGTCCCGGCGAGCGCCGTCGCGACGCCGGGCGCGCTCCGGGCGAAGTTGATCGCCCGCTGCGCCGCGGTGTCGCCGCGCAGTTCTACATCGATATCTGTCGGAATCGACGACACCAGATCGCCCTGTGCGAGCGCCGCGCTCGCGACGACATCCAGCCCGGTCGCCTGGGCGTATTCGAGCGCGCTGACGCACTCGCCGTCGTCCGGGTGGGGGTGTGCCGAAACGGTGAATGCGTCGGCCATCGCGACGTTGAACGGGAGTTGAATCGCGCCCAGGCCGACGTCGTCGGCACCGACAGTTTCGGCGGCGCGCTCGGCTCGTGAGACGACCTCGGGGAGCGACAGGTACGAGCCGTGACCGCGCGGCACCCGGAACGCCTCCCAGGTGGCGACGCCGTACATCCCGATGTCGCCTGTGGCGCGTCGCCGTTCGAGCCGCTCGAAGGTCGCTTCGAGCAGGTCGTACACCGCATCGCGACTCCGGGCTTGCAACTGCGTCTCCGGGTTGTGCACGTAGTAGCAGTCGATCGTCTCGATCCCGATGTTCGAGAGCGAGCGGTCGAGCATCGCCTCGATGAACGCGGGTGTAATGGCGTGGCTTCCGGCGGCGAGATCCTCGGGCGCCAGGAGGCCGGTGTCGAGAAACATCTCCCGGACGTACGCCGCGGGATCCTCGGGTCGGAACCCATCGAACGGGACGAAGCCGCCCTTCGAGGCGATCACGACTTCCTCGCGATCGACGTCGGCTTCCGATAGCGCCGCACCGACTGCCCGCTCGCTGCGCTGGCACCGGTAGTTGATGGCCGTATCGACGTGATTGATGCCGGCCGACAGCGCCGACGTGATCGACTCCCGGTAGTCGGCGTCGACTGCGCCCGTCGGTGCCCCGAGATACGTCCCGAGACCGACGCTCGATGCGACGCCCGGACCGAACCGGCGGAAGTACGTGCGGGCGAACGCGTCACCGAAGCGGTCGCGATAGGCCCAAGTACCCTGATTCGTCGCCATAGCGACGCGTAGGGCCGGGACAGGTAAACGGGCGTCGTCTCAGACGTACCGCGCACGGCACGGGGCCGCGACTAGCGGATCAGGTGTCGCCAGACAGCGACTCGAAGAGCCGTTCGGTGAGCGCGTCCCGGTTCACGCCCTCACCGCTGACCGTCCGGACCCTCCCTTTTTGAAGGGACAACTGGCCGCCGCCCATCCGCGCGTGCCCACCGCCGCTGGCGTTCTTGAGGGTGGAAAGCGTTGCCTCCAGCGTCCGGCCCATATGGACGCGGTCGTCGCGCGAGCGCCCGGAGAGGTGGATCGTCCCCTCGCGTTCGCCGAGGACGACGACCGCCGTGACGCCCTCCAATTGAATGAGTTCGTCGGCGGCTTGCGGAATCGCGTCGGGGTTCGAGACGCAACCCACGTCGCTGACGGCGAATGGGCCGCGGACGTCGCGGCCGGCGATGGCGCGGGCTTTCAATTCCAACACCTCAGTCGAGACTTCGGGGTTGGCGATCCGGTCGAGTCGGTCCTCGTCGACCCCGGGGTACAGAAAGCCCGCCGCGCCGAAGTCGGCGGCCGAACAACCGGACGTCAGCCGCTTCGTGTCCGTCAGAATGCCGTAGAGCAGTCCCGTGGCGACGAGCGACGGCACTGTGTAGGTGGTATTGACCTCGCTCTCGTGTTTCGACGGCGGGACCGGCGTCGCGTTCAGGTCGTCGAAGTACTCGGCGGCGATGCTCGAGGTCGCGCCGTAATCGGTTCGGACGTCAGTGAACGCCTCGCCGGTCCCGTCACCGGGGTGGTGATCGACGACTGCGAAGGGAAGGACGCTGTCGGCGCCGGCGAACCCCCGGGGGCGGTTGTGATCGACGAGAACGACGTGTTCGGCCGCGAGGTCGCTGACGTGGGCAATCTGATCGATGTCGAGGTCGAGCACGGTCTGGAACGCGCGATTCTCCTGGTGTCGCACCTGGCCGGTGTACTGGACGCTGGCGTCGGTATCGACCTGATTTGCGAGGCTCGCAACGGCGATCCCGGTCGCCATCGCGTCCGGATCAGGGTTCTGATGTAACAGCACTGCGACCTCCTCGAGTTGTTTGAGTTCGTCGAGAAGCCGCGCGCCACGCGGCCGGGTAAAGCGACGGAGGAGGTACAGACCCGCAACGAACGCGAGAAGTCCGACCACGACGGCGGCGACCGTCTCGGGGTTCTCGACGGCGAAGGCCATCGTCCGGTCGAGCAACTGCAACCCACGCTCGACCAGCCCGGAGCGTGCGGATCCCATACGGCCCCACAGCGGGTGCATCCTCAAGAAGATTCCCACGGGCGAGTGAGGCTACCAGTGAGTCCCAAACGGCCGTTCAGACGTCTGATGCGGGCGTTCCGTCGCGGTACGCATCGATTGGGTCCCGGTACCCCTTCCGGAAGGTCGGGTACGCGAACTCGTATCCGAGGTCCCGGAGTCGGCCGTTGTCGCAACGTTTGCTCGTCTGGAGTCGCCGCGTTGCGGCCTCAGAGAGGTCCTGTGCGGCGAGACGCTCCTGAATCGTGCGCTTCGGTGGGGCCTCGACGCCGCACTCGGCGGCCAGCCAGTCCGCGAAGGTCCACTTGTCCGCGGGTTCGTCGTCCGCGACGAGGACGACCGAATCGCGGGCGAGATCGGATTCGAGGAGGAAAGTGATCGCCCCCGCGGCGTCGTCGCGGTGAACCATATTCAGGTACCCCTCAGTGACGGGGCCCTCGATGTAGCGGTCGAGCCGATATCGATCGGGACCGTACAGGCCTGCGAATCGGGCCACAGTGCCGTCGATACCGGCCGCAGCGGCGTCTTCTATGGCGATTCGCTCGGCTTCGGCCAGGACCGCCGTCTTCTCTGTCGTCGGGTCGATCGGCGTGTCCTCGTCGACGAACGCGCCGTCGTGATCGCCGTAGACGCCCGTCGATGAGGTGTATACGAGGCGATCCGGCGTAGCGTCGCGCGCGGCGTAGGCGTCGATGACGTTCCGAAGTCCCTCGACGTAGACCTCGCGGGCAGCCGCAGCGCCGCGGCCGCCGGAACTGGCCGCGAAGACGACCCAGTCGGCGTCCGGGAGGGCCGCGAGCGAGCCCGGATCGGTCGCGTCCGCGCGCTGGGGATTCAGGCCGGTATCAGCGACGGCGTCGAGGCCGGCGTCGGAGCGCCGAACGCCCGTCACCTCGTGGCTGGCCTCGCGGAGTTGTCGTCCGAGTTCGAGTCCGACGTAGCCGCACCCGACGATAACGACCCGGGCCATTACCGGTCGTTCCGTTCGGCGAGGAACTGCTGAATCGCCGCCAACTGTTCGAGCGTCATCGCCGTCCGCCCCTCGATGGCTTGCTGGACCTCCTGGCCTGAGAGGTCGACGTCGACGTTCGAGGCGATCGAATCGACGTCGACGACGCCGGTCGTCATCGCCATCAGGAGGTGATCTCGGAGTTCGAGCACGATCGTCTCGGCGTCGGGACGATCTTCGTCGAGTGCGAGTAGCGCCGCGGCGTCGGTGATCCTGAGATCTGGAGCCGAACCGTCGGCGACGGCTGCGACGGCGTCGCGGTCGACGCCGGACTCGTCCGCGGCCGTCTCGACGCCGACGTCGGCGACGACCGCTCGGAGTTGGTTCTCGTACGCCTCGCGGAGCGCCGCGGGTGACAGCGACGCCGGGTCCGAGGCTGCGTCGTAGAGCATACGGCCTATCGCCACTGCGACGGCAAAACGGTTTCCCGCGTTCGGGGGAGCGTACCGCTGGTCACGGCTCCATAGATCCGGGTGCCACGCGGTCGTTTCAGCCGAGGGGAACCGCTTAAGTTCGTCAGCGACAACGCTTCTCGTATGCATCGCTCGTGGCGTTCGAGTTTGGAGGTACCCGCGTGAGCGTCGGCCACCAGGTCAACTCCGACCACCAGCTCGCCCGGCTCCTCCAGATCGGCATCGTCCTCGAGGAGGTCGTCGAAGCCCGGTCATATCGACACTACCAGTCGCTCGACGATGGGACAGAGCTCGATCCAGAGATCGAGTCGCTGCTGGAACACGCCGCCACGGAGTCTGCAGAGCACCGCGAGCGCCTCGAGGAACTCGTCGACGAACTCGACGCGGAGAGCATTCCGTTCGAGGAGATCGAAGCGCTCGTCGAAGCACAGTACGGCAGCACCGATCCGGACGACTTCGACGATATCCTCTACGATCAACTCGCCAACGAGGAGACGGCGTTCAAGTTCTACGACGACCTCGTCGGCGCGCTGCGGGCGTCTGAGGCGACGTTCGGCGTCGACCGCGACCACCTCATCGGCGTCCTCGTGGAGATCCGCGAGGAGGAGGCCGACGGCGTCGAGGAGGTCACGAAGGTGATGAACAACCGCTCATGAGACGACACACGACGCACGACGGGGACGAACGATGAACACGGCCGATCAGTACGTCAAAGCGATCTACCTGCTCCAGGAGATGGAGAACGGCCCGGCATCGACCGGCGCGCTCGCGGACCGACTGGGTGTCAGTCCCGCGAGTGCGAACGAGATGATCGGGAAACTCGAGTCGCGCGGGCTCGCCGAACACGAGAAGTACAAGGGTGTGACGCTGACCGACGAGGGGATCGTCCGCGCCCGCGACGCGCTACAGACGTACTGCATCATCGAGCGATTCCTCGCGAACGTCCTCTCGGTCGACGAGTTCCGCGCGGAGGCGCGCGAACTCGAACCGGTGATCGACGACCTGGTCGCAGAGCGACTGGACACGATCATCGACCGGAACGCAGCCTGTCCCGATTGTTTCGATCCCGAGACGGACGCCTGTTGCCGCCTCGAGGTCGCCACCGAAAGCGTCGAAACTGAAGAGCAGCGGGCGGACTGACGACCGCGACACAGATTCCCGTCCGGTCGGAATTGAAGCCCACATTTTCAAGACTGTGTCGAATAATTCAACATATATGGATGGGAGAACGGCGATTAGTCGTCTCCTCACGCTCGCGGGTGTGGGACCCCGCGACTCGCTGGGAGGCACGGAGGAATCAGCGCCGTACGCGTGTGTCGGCTGTGGTGCGACGTTCGACGTGCAGCACCACGTCTGCCCCGAGTGCGGCGGGTTTAGCGTCGAACCGCAGGCCGAACGGTGGGGTACCCAGTCGGACTGATGCCGAGGCGACGGTGGGGCCGGCGAGTACAACCCGATGGCTTTTCAAGCGCTGCGGCGTGAGTAACGCGTGCAGTCCCGTGGTGTAGCGGCCAATCATATGGGCCTTTGGAGCCCACGACGGCGGTTCGAATCCGCCCGGGACTA
>NZ_JBDGQZ010000006.1:18423-127539 GCF_042218505.1 Halobellus sp. | reverse complement strand
GTGACCGTCTCCCAAGTTTTACCTCATATCGAGTAAATTACTTCGTATGGGAATCGACTACGCCGACTTGCACGACCCGAACGCGGAGTACACGATGCGGGAACTCTCCGCGGAGACGATGGGGGCGACAGCCAAGCGGGGCGGCGGCCGCGACGTGGAGATCACCGACGTCCAGACCACGATGGTGGACGGTAACTTCCCGTGGACGCTGGTCCGGGTGTACACCGACGCCGGCATCGTCGGGACCGGTGAGGCCTACTGGGGCGCGGGCGTCCCCGAACTCATCGAGCGAATGAAACCGATGGTCGTTGGGGAGAACCCCCTCGACATCGATCGGCTCTACGAACACTTGATCCAGAAGATGTCCGGCGAGGGCTCGATCGAGGGCGTGACCGTCACCGCGATTTCGGGGATCGAGGTCGCCCTGCACGACCTGACGGGGAAGATCCTCGAAATCCCGGCGTACCAACTCCTCGGCGGCAAGTACCGCGACGAGATGCGGGTCTACTGCGACTGCCACACCGAGGCGGAAGCCGACCCTGAGGCCTGCGCCGACGAGGCCGAGCGGGTGGTCGAGGAGTTGGGGTACGACGCCCTGAAATTCGATCTCGACGTGCCCTCCGGTCTGGAGAAAGACCGCGCGAACCGTCACCTGCGACCGGGCGAGATCCGCCACAAAGCCGAGATCGTCGAACAGGTCACAGAGCGCGTGAAAGACCGTGCAGACGTTGCGTTCGACTGCCACTGGACGTTCTCGGGTGGGTCCGCGAAACGGCTCGCGGCCGCCATCGAGGACTACGACGTCTGGTGGCTCGAAGACCCCGTCCCGCCGGAGAATCTTGAAGTCCAAGAAGCGGTCACGAAATCCACGACGACGCCGATTGCCGTCGGCGAGAATAGATACCGAGTCACCGAGGAGCGCCGCCTGATTGAGAACGGCGCTGTCGACATCGTCGCCCCAGATCTTCCGAAGGTGGGCGGAATGCGCGAGACACGGAAGATCGCCGACGTCGCGAATCAGTACTACGTTCCCGTGGCAATGCACAACGTCGCCTCGCCGGTTGCGACGATGGCCGCGGCACACGTCGGTGCGGCGATCCCGAACGCACTGGCCATCGAGTATCACTCATACGAACTGGGCTGGTGGGACGAACTCGTCGAGGAGACCGTCATCGAAGATGGTTCCATCGAGGTCCCCGACCGGCCGGGTCTCGGCGTGACGTTGGATATGGACACCGTCGGGTCGCGGATGGTCGACGGCGAGGAACTGTTCGACTGAGCGGTCTGTCGGCGAACACAGAGAAGCGGAGACCGCGAGCCGACGAACCCACCCGGAGACGACGTGACAGTCGCTGAGAAGCTGCAAGACCTCGGCTACAGAGGGTAAGCGAGTCGAACGGTGTGTCGCTTCTGCGTTCTCAGACCTCACTCATCGATCGACGCCGGGTCGATTCCCTGCGCGCTGAACGCGTCGGCCGCGTCGTCGCCAGCGACCCGGATCACGTATCCCGCAACCATTCTCGCACGCTCCCAGTCCGCATCAGAGGCACATTGCTCTTCGAGGAGCGCGAGTCCCTCGTCGAGAACCGCGGCAGTCTCCCCGCGGAGGTCCTCGAAGAGGTTGGCGCGGCGTGCCGCAACTGGTCCCTGCCGCACATCAAAGAAGTCGATCAATCTGGCGTGGGTCTGAAGCGTGACGAGCGGGCGGCCGACCAACCCGCCGGCGATCCGCTGGAACGTCGATTCCCGAGCGCGGAGGTACGCGTGCATCGGTCCCGGACCGCCGTCGTCGGGGTCCCATTCGTCGAGTTCGTCGCTGACGCGCTCGCGGTGGTCGTCCTCCTGCTCGACGACCGACTCGAAGACGGCCCGGGCCTCGGAATTGGATTCGTCGTCAACCCACTGGGTGAACGTCTCGCGGGCGGCGTGTTCGCTCTCTGCCGCGGCGTTGAGTAGCGGTTCCGGCCGTGGGTCGCCGCCGGCCAGCGCGCGAAGGAACTGCTGCGATCCGAGTCGGGCCAGCGCCGTGGACTCATCGGCTTCAAGCCGCGTTCTGAGTGTCTCGGCGTCCATACGGTTTCTCTCTCTCTGGAGGCTTTAGAGCCGTTTGGAACGACCGCCGCGCTCCGGAGGAGTCGATGGGCGGAGACCGGCAAGAAACCAGATGAAACTGCGTCGAGGCCGACACGGGAGCGCCACCCTTACTGCTGAGGAATCACCCTTCTCAGCGGCCTTCGTGATGGATATCAGGCCTGATATTCAGCAGGTAAAATTCTTATGGCCCTGACGTATCTCCCCAGTATGACAGGTCACAGCGCAACGGTTACTGACGAAACGCGTCGGATGGTCGATGGGAAGTCGCTTCTGGACGACCTGGGGATCGACCGTCAGGAGATGGAGTGGCGGAAATCGTTCGTTCGACTCGACGAGACCGACAAAGAACGAATGCGGGCGCTGGATTCGACGTTCGACGAGGTCGCCCCGGAGATCGTCGACGAGTTCTACGAGCATCTGACGAGTAACGCCGCCGCAAACGAGATCTTCGGGCGATCCAGCAAGCGGATGGACCAACTGAAGGCTGACCAGCAGAGTTACCTGCGCTCGCTTACCGACGGCGAGTACGGCGCTGAGTACTTCGCCAGGCGCGCCAGGATCGGCAAGATCCACGATATGCTCGACCTGGGGCCCAAGTTCTATCTCGGCGCGTACAGCATCTACTACGAGGGACTGCTTGGGGCGATCGGTGAGTCAGTGAAAGCCGAATTCGAAGAGCAAGAGCCGGCCGAGTCGCTCGAATCACCCGAGGAAGAACTGTCAGGCACTGGCGGCGTCTTCTCGGGATTAGTCGGCGGTTCGAGAGCCCCCGAAGAGCAGCCGACACTCGACCGCTCGAACGACGTCGACGCCGCCGTCGATGCGGTCGTCGAACAGGCCTCGTCGCTACTGAAAGTGCTCGCACTCGACCAGCAGGTCGCGATGGATACGTACGTTCACGCCTACAGCGAGGCCGCTCGCGAGCAGGCCGAGCACCGCGAACAGTTGGCCAAAGAGGTCGAAAAGGACCTCAGAGACCCGATCGACGACGTCTCCGAGGCCTCCGAGATGGTCGCCGACAACTCGGCCACGATCCGCGAGATTGCGGACGACCAGGCTGCCGATATGGAAGATGTCAGCGCCGAGATCTCTCAGATGAGCGCGACCGTCGAGGAGATCGCTGCAACGGCCGAGGACGTCGAGGCGACGAGCGACGAAGCGGCTGAGCGGGCCCGAACGGGAGAACAGGCGGCCGACGAGGCCATCGAGGTGATGGAGGACGTCGCCAAGGCGGCCGTCGAGGCGTCGGCCGACCTCGAGCAACTGCACGAACAGATCAACGAGGTCGACGAGGTGATCGAGGCGATCGACGACATCGCAGAGCAGACGAATCTGCTCGCACTCAACGCCTCCATCGAGGCCGCACGCGCGGGCGAGGCCGGCGAGGGATTCGCCGTCGTTGCCGACGAGGTGAAGCAACTGGCCGCGGAATCGCGGCAGCGCGCCAGCGAGGTCGAAGAGACCGTCGGGGGCGTCCAGAAGAACGCGGCCGATACAATCGAGAGTCTGTCGGAGACGACCGAGACGCTGCACGAGGGGATCGACCGCGGCGAGGAGGCGATGGACAGTCTCGACGAGATCGTCGAGGCGGTCGAACGGACCACCGAGGGGATCGCCGAGGTGGCGGTCGCGACCGACGAACAGGCCGTCAGTGCCGAGGAAGTAACGTCGATGGTCGAAACCGCCCGCGAGCAGGCAGAGGACGTCGCACACCGGGTCGACGACGTCGCCGACGCGAGTCGCGAACAGACCGATCGGATGGAGTCGATTCAGGCGACGGTGGATCGCCTCGTGGCCGGCGACGAAGGTCCCGGGAGCGGTTCGTCTCCCCGGAGTAGTAACCGCAATCTAGATACCCCCGACGCACGCAACTCGCGCGGGCCACTCGCTGAAACGGACGGCGGGTCGAATAACTGAGAGAGCACCGGCGAAAACTCATCGCGCCGACGGACCGCGAAGGGCACAGATCTGTTGTGGGACAGGAGGCCTCAACGTGGCTCAGTCGTCGGCTGCGGCGGGAGCGTCCGATGGGTCCTCGCCGATGCTGGGTGGGTAGACGCCGCGTTCGATTTTGAGATCGCTCTGTGGACGGGCCATACACGTCAGCGCGTAGTTCTCCCGCTCTTCGTCAGTGAAGCCCCGGGCGGCTGGCTGTGTCACCTCGCCCTCGATGATCTCCGCCGTACAGGCCAGACACATCCCGACGCGACAGGAGTACTCCTGCGCGATGCCGGCTTCGAGGCAGGCTTTGAGAATCGTCTGCGTATCGGAGATCTCGAGGGTTTCGCTGGTCCCGACGAACTCCACGGTGTACTTGGTCATACCGCGTCGTTCGGGAAACCACGGCAAAACTCTTTGCGAAGCGGTCCGGGTTCGTCCCAGCGTGTGTGGTCGAGAGACGATGGGCGTCTCATCACTTCGCTTCGCTCGCGTCTGACTGGACAGTCAACACCGGGACGTTCGAGGTTCGGACGACTTTCTCTGCGACGCTTCCGAGGAGCACTCGACCGACGCCGGTCCGGCCGTGCGTGCCCATCACGATCAGATCTACGTCGTGCTCCTCGGCGTGACCCAGAATCGACTGGTGAGCGACGCCGTTCTTGATGTCAGTTTCTACCTCGACGCCGGCGACCTCGCCCGCCTCGACGACCGCTTCGACCGCCGCGTTGCCCTCATCCTGTAAGGCCTCTGTGACGATCTCCGATCCCATCTCCAGCGACGAGTACGCTGCCGTGTCGACGACGTAGAGGGCGTATACGGTGGAGTCGTACTGTTCCGCCAGTTCGATCGCGTGGTCGATCGCTCCCTGGCTGGCGTCACTTCCGTCGGTTGGCACGAGGATCCGGTCGTACATCTCACCGCTCACTACGACGGCAAGGGTTTTAGAATATCCCCACGGTCGACCTCAGGCTTCAGGGTCGTCTTCGCCTGCCGGAACTGCCGGTTCGTAACTCCCAGGAGCGTCCGCGGGTGAGATCGTCTCTGGATCCTCGCCTCGGGCGCGGAGAATCACCGCTTCACAGGCCTGCAGCCCGTCGACCCGTTCGGTCTCGTCGTCCAGAGCAACTGTCTCCAAGACAGTCCACGACGGCTCTTCCGCGTCGAGCGCGAGTCCTTTGACCCACACGTCGGTGGCCACGAGCACGCCGGAGACGAGGCCCTCGTCTTCGATGGGGACGGCCAACTCGAGCACCTCCGCGGCGTTGAGTTGGAGCAGTTCTTCGGGACTGAGCGGACGCGGGGGCAGCGATTCGACGATAGACATACCATTGATGGGAGCGGCCGGCGTTTGTGCGTTGCGAATCTGCTCATTCGGTGACGGGACCGGTTGTCCCCGGCATCCCCGTGACCGTCACCGATCACAAAGCTTCTATCGTGTCGCCAGCGAAGGAGCGCTATGCCACGTGAGGAGCCGTCCGAGCCCCCGGCCTCGGCCGACGCCAGACCGACAGACGTGTCGGTGCTGGGAATCGCGCTCCGTCACGATCGCGTCGCCGTGGTGGTCGTCGGAATCGCCCTCGTCGGCCTCGCGCTCAGACTCGTCGCGCTCGGGACCCGTCCGTTTCACTGGGAGGAGGCACGCGTCGGCTACTGGGCCCTCCGGTCACTCGACGCCGGTGCCTACCAGTACCGACCCGTCGCTGGCGGGCCGCTGGTGCATCTACTAGCGCAGGCCTCGATTACCGCGCTCGGACCGTCCGAGTTCGCGGCACGGTTCCCGATCGCGCTTCTGAGCGGGATGCTCCCGCTTTCGGCGCTCCTCTTTCGCGACCGGCTTCGGGACAGCGAAACGATGCTCTTCGCGCTCGTGCTCGGGGTCCAGCCGCTGGTGCTCTACTACTCTCGGTTCCTCCGGGGCGACGTTCCGCTCGCGGTGTTCGGACTCGCGTCCCTCGGATTCGCGCTCCGGGCCTGGGATCGCGAGAGCCGCCGCGACGCCTACGCTGCGGCGATCACGCTCCCACTGGCCGCGTCGGCCTCGGGATTTGTCGCGGGGTATCTGCTCTGTTGGCTCGGAGCCTGGCTGCTGGTCGTCGAACAGCGCCCTGTCGCAACCGGGAACAGTGGTGCCGTGTGGGCGACCCTCAGAACGCTCCGACAGCGGCTGACTGGGGGCGTAATTCCCGCCGCACGCGCTTCCTTGCTCGCAGTCGGCACGACGGTGTTCCTCTTTGCGCCCCGTGAGGGGCCCGGCGTCGGAGCCGGCCTGTACGATCCTGGAGACCTTCCAGTTGTCCTCTACGAGGGAACCGTCGGCGCACTCTGGCGGTTCGTCGGGGTCCGGATCGTGCATCGATCACCGGAGGGGGCCCACGCTATTCTGCCGTACGTCCGCGACGCGATCGGGTTGGTGAGTGCGGTCGCGCTCCCGGTTTTCATCGTGGGTGTGATCGTGACGCTCCTGACGCGGCACGCGCGGAGCCGGCGTCCGCTCGTCGAGGGTGTCGGCTACTGGGGCATCCTCGGGGTTGGAGTGTTCCCCACGATAACGGAGGTTTCCGCGCCCTGGGTGCTCGTTCACGTGGTCGTCCCGCTGTCGCTTCCGGCGAGCGTCGGATTCGCCGCGCTGATCAGGCGGGGCGTCGCCGCCGCCTCACAGTCGGAACACTCCGCGATCGACGCCGGGACTGTGGCTGCAGTCGCCCTCGTTGTTCTCACCGTCGGAGCACAGACGGGCGCGGCGGCCGCGAGCGGCGTGTACGGCCCCTCGGATCGGTCGAATCAGTTCGCCCAGTACGCACAGCCGACCGCCGACCTCGAGTACGTCGAGTCGGCCGTCGAAGTTGCCGCCGCCGACGCCTCGACCCCGACGGTCGCCTACGTCGGGCCCGAGTTCAGCGTTCCTGACGAGCAGGCGCTCAGATCGCCCCCGGTCGGCGACGCGTTCGGGAAACGGCTGCCGTTGCCGTGGTACGTCGAATCGGCCGGCGGTGAGACGACGAGCGCGGTGAACGCCTCGGTCTTCGCGGCGCGGTATCGCGAAGCGCGACCGCCGCCGGTCGTCATCACTGACCCCGCGTCCCGCTCTCCGCTCTCCGAGACGCTCGGCAGCGAGTACGAGGCCACGACGCCTCGAGTGGGTCTGTGGAACCGCGAGATCGTCGTGTTCGTCGATCGAACGGTCGCACAGCGTGCAAACAGCACATCGGAGCGCCCACGACTCGATCGATAGAACCGTCTCCGGACACTACTTTCCAGCTTCGGGGGCGCCGTCGAGAGCGATAGCGGTTCGAGTTCGTCGGCGTGGAGACGACGAGGCAACCGAGGGAGAAAGCAGTCTGACCGATCGGCGCTAGCGGAAGCCCATCGCTTCGATCTGCTCTTGATAGCGGTTCCGGATGGTGACCTCAGTCACCTGTGCGACGTCGGCGACCTCGCGCTGGGTCTTCTTCTCGTTGCAGAGCAGCGAAGCGGCGTAGATCGCTGCCGCCGCGAAACCCGTCGGCGACTTCCCCGAGAGCAGTCCCTGTTCCGCGGAGACGTCGATGATCTCGGTGGCCTTCGATTGGACCTCCTCGCTCAGTCCGAGCGACGAGGCGAACCGCGGAACGAACTGTTTCGGATCGACGGGTCTCAGTTCCAGTCCGAGTTCCTGGGAGATGTAACGGTACGTCCGGCCGATCTCTTTCTGTGGAACGCGAGAGACCTCCGCCACCTCGTCGAGCGAACGGGGGATTCCTTCCTGACGGCAGGCGGCATACAGCGCGGACGTGGCGACGCCCTCGATAGAGCGGCCACGGATGAGGTCCTCGTTGAGTGCGCGCCGGTAGATCACGGATGCGACCTCTCGTACCGATCGCGGAACGCCGAGGGCGGAGGCCATTCGATCGATCTCCGAGAGGGCGAACTGCAGGTTGCGTTCGCCCGCGTCCTTTGTGCGGATTCGCTCCTGCCACTTTCGCAGTCGATGCATCTGTGATCGCTTCTCCGAGGAGAGCGAGCGTCCGTAGGCGTCTTTATCCTTCCAGTCGATTGTCGTCGTCAACCCGCGGTCGTGCATCGTCTCCGTGATCGGGGCACCGACGCGAGACTTCGACTGTCGCTCGGAGTGGTTGAACGCCCGCCACTCGGGGCCGCGGTCGATCTGTTGTTCGTCCAGCACCAACCCGCAGTCGTCACACACCAACTCGCCCTGGTCGGCGTCGGTGACGATGTTCGACGATTCGCACTCCGGGCAGACGAGCCGTTCGGTTTCCGTCTCCTCGGATTCCTGCTCACGCTGGCGCTGGCGACGCGAACGTTCCATTATAAGGTTTGTGGTGGAGGTCGTATTTAAACCTTTGTGACAGGTCTCAGATACGTGGGCCCCGGCGACCAAAACTGTATACGCGTCGCCATCGCACACTGCACCGATGCGCGGCCTCACAGCGCTTCTCGCGCTCGTCGTCCTATCGGGATGTCTGACCGGGATACCGGCGTCGGATGACACTGCCACGGTCAGTCCCACGGCCGACTCGACGGCGGAGTCGTCGCTGCCGGAGGAGGGCGGCGTCAGTGTGACCGTCACCGAGGTTGTCGACGGCGACACGATCAAGATTGCGTACGCCAACGGAAGCCGCGACAGCGTCCGACTCCTCGGGGTCGATACGCCCGAAGTACACGTCGAGAACACGCCCGACGAGTTCGAGGGTGTACCCGATACGGACGTCGGGCGGCAGTGTCTCCGACAGGCGGGAGAAGCCGCCTCGACATACGCGAAAGAGCGGTTGGCGGGCGAAACAGTGACGCTCAGATTCGACGAGCGGGCGGACCGCCGCGGATACTACGGCCGCCTCCTCGGATACGTGATCGTCAACGGAACGTCGTTCAATCGCGCGTTGCTTCGGATGGGCCACGCCCGTGTCTACGACAGCACGTTTACCGAACGTGAACGCTACGAAGCGACCGCGTCCGACGCGAGAGCGGCCCACCGCGGACTGTGGTCCTGTGCCGATCCGGGCGCAGGAACGGATACGGAGACCGAAGCCTCCTCCCAGACGGCGACCCCAATCGCCGACGGCGGCACCGGGCTGTTCCGCGTGGCGACAGTCCACGCCGACGCCTCAGGCAACGACAACGAAAACTTGCACGACGAGTACGTAGTGGTCCGCAACGCCGGCGACGTCCCGCTCGACGTATCGGGTTGGACCGTTTCTGACGTCGCAGGTCACACGTACACGATTCCGGACGGCACCGTCCTCGACTCCGGGGCCGAACTTACGCTCCGTACCGGGAGCGGGACAAATACCGAGACGACACTTTACTGGAACGCGGGGAGTGCCATCTGGAACAACGGCGGCGACGAGGTCATCGTTCGGAACGCCAGCGGCGCGGTCGTCGTCAGGCGCTCGTACTGACTGGACGGGGGCACCGAATTACCGAGCGTTTTCGAGAAGGCTTTTTGTATTATCGGGGGATACCTCTCGTCGATGGAACCGATCGTCACGCCGCTGACACACAGGGCACGTGCCGCGTCGCGCGGGAGGTGGCGGTGATGGCGACGAAATCAGCGCTGGAGACGCAACTGGCCGTCGTCGCGGGATTCGAGGAACCGCGCCCCGACCTCGAACAGTACCCCACGCCGCCGGAACTGGCCGCGCACGTCGTCCACGTCGCGGATCTGAACGGTGACATCGAGAACCGGACAGTGGTCGACCTCGGGACCGGAACGGGGATGCTGGCGCTCGGGGCCGCACTCCGCGGGCCGTCGCAAGTGGTGGGCATCGACATCGACCGCTCGGCATTGCAGACGGCGATGGCGAACCGCAAACGGGTCGGTACCACGACAGCAATCGACTGGGTTCTCGGGGACGCGACCCGCGCGCCGCTCCGGACCGAGAAGCCGACGACGGTCCTGATGAACTCGCCTTTCGGCGCACAGAACGGAAACGAACACGCCGATCGGGCGTTCTTGAAGTCGGCCGCGGAACTCTCGGACGTCTCCTATTCGGTCCACAACGCCGGTTCAGAGTCGTTCATCGAATCATTCGCCGCCGACGAGGGGGGAACGGTCACGCACGCCTTCCGCGCGACGCTCGACGTGGATCGGCAGTTCGACTTCCACGAAGCGGAGTCCAAAGCGATCGAAACCGAGGTCTACCGGATCGAGTGGGCCGGTAGCGAGTGACCGTCGCCGCCGACTAGCGATAGGTTTCCTTCGTGAGGAGTTGCAGGCGCGTTCGCCCGTAGGAGACGTAGACCTTGGAGCGATCGCGTCGGAACGTCAGTCCCCCAACAGTCACCGATTCGTTCTTTGCAGGGAGCCTCGCGCTCAGCGTCTGATTCCGGTGCTCGACCCGGATGTAGTACTGGTCAGTCTCGGGCACTACTGTCACATTCCGCCCCGCAAGTTGCGGCCCCGCGCGAACCGGCTTCGAGGTGTAGACGATCTCTGCGGAGTCGGCATCGCCGAGTGCAACCCGGTAGGCCGTCCCGTTGCCGAGTACGTTCCACCCGTCGCGCTGTGCGTACACCGTCTGGCGCCAGCCGATACCGCCGAGTCGCACCGGGGCCTGCCCGGCGAACGCTAACCGCCCTTTCGTCACCGCCGTCGTCCAGATCCCCCGGTCTTCGCTGCGAACGATCACCCCCGACGTGTTGACAGCGGTGGTCTCACCGAACGCCTCAATCTCCACGACCGATACGAGCCCGTTCTGGACGTTCTCCGCGTATGTCACCTCGTAATCCCGGACGGTCTGTTCCTCGCCGGGGAGATCACCCGTGTCGGCGGTGAAGAGATTCGCCGGCACTGCGGGTCCCGCGAGCGCGGCCGTCACGAGTAACAGTATCCCGGCCGCGATGTGCCACCGCTCGATGACGCCGCTGTCGAGGCGAAGGTCCCACGAGAACAGGGGGTCGTCGCGACCGACGACGACTGCAGCGACCACGAGCGCCAGGAGTGCGATCAAGACGACTCCGAGGGCACGGTAGAGGACGTACGTCTCACCGCCGCGATACCAGTAGACCGCCCACAGCGACTGCTCGGCCCCGAAGAGCAACGTCCCGAGCCAGAGTCGGCGCGCACTTGGACGGTCTGCCCGTGGGCCGGCGCGGACGATGACCACACCGATGAGGACGCCGATCAGCAGTCCCAGCGCGTGTCCCTGGATCGCGATATCGGCCCACCACGGAGAGATGTAGCCCGGGCGGCCGCTGGCGGTCAGGACCGGCGACCGGAGCGCGTTGTAGACGAGTCGCAGGAGGCCGCCGGCCGCGAGCGCGATGATAGTCCCCAGCGGGTAGGCGACGAGCGCCGCGCCCGCAAACGCGAAGACGACGCCCGAAAACCCGATAATCGGACCGAGCGCGAACACTGAGGTGAGTAGACCCACGAGGAAGACGACCAGAGGAAAGATGAGGAACGCGCGGATGAGCGGGTTCGTCCGGAGCGACGAGAACGAGTGAGACCCGCGTTTCCGGGGGAAGTGGCACCAGGCGTACTCCGCCAGCGGCGCGAGCGTCACCGTCCCCACGAGATTCCCGATGAGGTGACCGGGCCCGTTGTGTGAGAACGCGGCGGTCAGGATCCCGAGCGGGTAAAAATACGACCACGCCCGAAACGGAATCGTCACCGGCGAGTACCAGTTCGTGTAGCCGCCCTGGAAGAACAGATAGACCGCGAGGACGAGTCCGGCCGAGACGACCGTCCCCCAGGGGACACCGAGCACGAATCGTTGACGGAGTGTTGCCCCGAGCGCTCTCCCGCGGCCAAGCAGGAGGACACCCCCCAGCGAGACGGCGAAGGCGACGACGACGGCGAGGCGGAAGAGGAGATCGATCGGAAGGACGTCCATCGTGAGGGGGGAATCGTCGGACGGTTAAGAAACTACGGCGTCACCTGAAGCCCGGATCAACGCGGATGAGCGACTCCGGACCGCGTCGAGTCGTCGGTCGAGAATAGGGTCCGTGCGACGAGTATCGGCAGGGAGAGACGGCAGCGAATCAGATCTTGCTCTCTGCGTCCTTGGCGAGTTCTTCCATCCGCTTGCCGACGCGGCCGGCGTTCGAGAACTCGTCCTCGCTCATCGCCGTCGCCAGCGCGTTGCCGAGGACGAACACCGCGTGTTTGTGCTCGCTCTTTGATTTGTGGACGTGCGAGGGATCCACGTCGAGGTTCTCGTACTTGTCGAAAATGCTGCCGTCGACGTTCTCCCGCGCGGCGAAGTTATCCTTGATGATGACCATCTGCTCGTGCAGTTCCAAGAGTTCGTCTTTGTGCATAGACGTGGATACGTGTGAGGCCGTGTTAAGGATTATTGGTGGGTCTTATCACGCGTATATAAAAAGACGGCGGTCCATCTGCGTCGTGAGACCGGAGAGAGACAACGCAGTCCTCACCGGACGGGGGCCGGCGTTTCAGAAGACGTACTCGTCCTCGTGACCCATCATCCCGTCGTCTTCGAAGCGATCATCCTCGTCCATTGGGCCGCTCGTTTTGAACGCCCGAATCCCCGTGGAGAGCAGTTCTTCTATGGCTTCCTCCCGATTGACGAACTCCCCCTGGTCGACGAGTTGAGCGATCTGCATCTCGAGGTGTTCGGGGACGTTGATATTCACCTTGGGCATCTGAACACGAGGGGTTTTGGATCCGGGTTATTTAAATTCTGCGGCGTATTTTCAGGGTTCGGAAAATAAAATTTTTTGATTTGCGTAGCTCTCTTTTTCTGCTATTATCATAATATGCCATAAGCTAAAACAGGGGCGTTCGACGTCCGGTTCGACTCGCTCGACCGACCCGGGCCGGCCTCGGCCGAACGGTGTATACGGACCCGACTCCAACTCGGGGTATGGCCGAAGACGCGACCGAACTGTATCGTGAGTACGGCGACGACCGTCTCCCACCGGGGCAACGCGAGTTCGACGAGTTCCCGGTGCTCTCAAAAAGCGGCACGCCGTCGTGGGATCCCGAGTCGTGGTCCTTCGAGGTCTGGGGGGCTGTCGAGAACGAGTTGACGTTTTCCTACGAGGAGTTCCGTGACCTCCCGGCGACGACTCAGCGCCAGGACTTCCACTGCGTAACCGGTTGGAGCGCACTGGGGTGTAAGTTCACCGGCGTTCCCTTCCCGGAGATCGCAGCGCGGGCCGGCGTCCGCGGGAACGCCGTACACGTGCTATTTCACGCGCTCGACGGCTACACCACCGATCTTCCACTCGAAGACTGCCAGCGTCAGGAAGTACTGTTTGCGTACGGACGCGGGGGCGAGGACCTCGCGGAACCACACGGCGGACCGCTTCGGGTCGTAACCCCGCACAAGTACGCCTACAAGGGAGCCAAGTGGGTCACTGGTGTCGAGTTCCTGATCGAACCGGAACCGGGATACTGGGAACAGCGTGGGTACTCCGATTCTGCCAACCCCTGGAATGAGGAACGCTACGGTTGAGGACGAATCAGCGTCGAGGAATGGAATCAAAAACTGGCACCCGGTGGACGGGTAACGGTAATAGTCAAATAAAAGAGTATGGCGTACGCAGACTCGGCAATGGAATCGTTGCGGACCAACGCGGCTGATTACCACCTCGTCAGCCGATCGGTCCCAATTTCGGCGCCGTCGTTTCGAGCGGTTCTCGACGCCGCCGACGCGCCGCGGACGGTCTGGAGTGCACCCGACGAGGCGACCATCGTCGGCAACGGTGCAGCAGCGACGTTGACTGCCGACGGGCCCGAGCGGTTCGACGAGATCCGGGAGGCAGCGCAGTCGCTTTTCGCCTCCGGCGACGTCCACGCGGGGACCGAGGCCGCTCGGCCACGGCTGTTCGGTGGGTTCGAGTTCCACGCCGACAGCGCCGACGGGACTCCCTGGGCGGACTTTCCGGGGGCACGGTTCGTCTTCCCGCGCGTCCAGGTGACCTGGACCGGCCCCGAGGAGTCTGAGGGACCGGCCGTTCGCGACGGACGAGCAGACGACGGCGCGTGGCTCACGGTCAACGCAGTCGGCCCGGATGTGCGCGTCGAGGACGTCGAAGCGCGACTCGAAACCGAACGCGATCGGCTGGCCTCGCTCCCGGATCCGGGGCCCGTCAGCGGGCCACCGGGCGTCGGCGATCGCCGCCGGACGACGGCGCTGGGGGATTGGCGCGTCGGCGTCGAAACCGCGGTGGACCGGATCCGTTCGGGGGACCTCCGGAAGGTCGTGCTGGCGCAAGCGCTCGAAGTGGACCTCGCTGGTGGCCTCTCGGTCGCCGACGTGCTCTCCCGACTCGGTGAGCGGTATCCGGAGTGCTATCGCTTCCTGGTCGAACCCGAATCCGCCGAAGACGGGCCGCAAACCTCGTTTTTCGGTGCGACTCCCGAACGCCTTGTCTCCGTCCGCGGACGGACGGTCGAGACCGATGCGTTGGCCGGGACGACAGGACGCGGGGAGACGCCTGCCGAGGACGAGTGGTTGGCGCAGGAACTCGCCCAAGACGAGAAGAACGCGCACGAACACGATCTGGTGGCGGAAACGGTCAAAGAACAACTCGCACCGTTTTCAGCCTCCGTCTCGGCGGGACCGCGCCGTGTCAAACGACTCGCCACCGTCCAGCACCTCTGGACCCCGATCACGGCGACACTCGACAGCGACGAACACGTGCTGTCGCTGGCAGAGGCGCTGCACCCGACCCCGGCGGTCGGGGGCCTCCCGCCGGAGACGGCGCTCGAAACGATTAGAGAGATCGAACCCTTCGACAGAGGCTGGTACGCCGCACCGGTGGGCTGGATCGACGCTGCCGGCTACGGGACGTTCGCCGTCGCGCTCCGCTCGGCAGTCACCCGCGAGGACACCACGACGCTGTTCGCAGGCGTTGGCATCGTCGCCGATTCCGATCCCGACCGGGAGTGGGACGAGGTACAGTTGAAGTACCGGCCGATCCTCGACGAGTTGGAGGTAGAAGGGGAGTGAGCGGTCCGGATCACGACGGCGACGCCGACTGGAGCCCGGAGCATCGGGATACCGACCCGAACCGGAACGCGCTGTGGGCGCGGGCGTTCGTCGACGAACTCGCCGCCGGTGGCGTCGATACCGTCTGCCTCTCGCCCGGGAGTCGGTCCACGCCACTGACAGTCGCGTTCGACCGTCACGACGACATCCATATGTTCTCACACCTCGACGAGCGCGCCGCGGCGTACTTCGCGCTGGGGCGGGCCCGCCGAACCGGAGACGTGACGCCGCTGGTCTGCACCTCCGGAACGGCCGCAGCCAACTATCATCCGGCGGTCATCGAAGCGTCGCAGTCGCGCGTTCCGATGCTCCTCCTGACGGCGGACCGGCCGCCAGAACTCCGCGATTCCGGAGCGAATCAGACGATCGACCAGGAGAAACTCTACGGCGACGCCGTTCGGATGTACCGGGACGTCGCAGAGCCCGAGGCGACACCGCGCAAACTCCGATCGCTCCGGACGACCGCCGCACGGGGTCTCGCAACGGCCCGTGGCACGCCTGCAGGTCCAGTCCACCTCAACTTCCCGTTCCGGAAACCGCTTGAGCCAGTGCCAGTGGAGGGTGACCTGCCGCCCAATCTTCCGGAGCGCGCCGTCGAGGGTCGAGCGGGGGCGTTCGTGAACGTCGAATCCGGCCGGCCGGAACTGGACGACGACGCCCTCCGGAATCTCGCCGGGAAACTGTCCGAACCGCGGGGACTGCTCGTCGTCGGTCCCACCGACGCCCCGGGCGTCGATTCCGAGGCCGTTGCGGCATTCGCACACGCCAGCGGCTTCCCGATTCTCGCGGACCCGCTCTCGGGCGTTCGATACGGTGGGTTGGTCCGTACGACACCTGTCGTCGGTGGCTACGACGCCTTCCTCGGCGAGCGCGTACGGGAAGCGTGGCCGGATCCGGACGTCGTCCTCCGAATCGGGGCGTCGCCGACGTCGAAACCGCTCCGGAAGTTTCTCGCGTCGACGGACACCTCACAGTACGTCGTCGATCCCGCCGCCGAGTGGCGGGAAGCCGAGTTCACCGCGACAGACCTGCTCGTCGCCGACCCCTCGCGGCTACTGGGCCGACTCTCGCGCCTTCTCGCCACTCCTGGTCGCGGAGACTGGCGCGAGCGGTGGACCAACGCCGACGCCGCCCACTGGGAGGTCGTCAACGACGCCAGTGACACGTTCTACGAGGGACAGATCCTCGGAGACGTGGTCGATCTCGCGCCGGACCCGACGACGCTGTTCGTCTCGAACTCGATGCCCGTCCGCGACCTGGACCGGTTCGGGACCCCAGCGACGACGTCGCTGACCGCGCTCGGCAACCGCGGCGCATCCGGCATCGACGGCATCGTCTCGACCGCGCTCGGTGCCGGTTCGGCGACGACCGACGATCTGACGCTCGTCACGGGCGATCTGGCGTACTACCACGATATGAACGGGCTGCTGGCACTCGGCCGCTGTGACGTGGAAGCGACGATCGTCCTCGTCAATAACGACGGCGGCGGCATCTTCCATATGCTCCCGATTGAGCAGTACGACCCGCCGTTCACTTCCCAGTTCGTGACGCCGCACGGGCTCGACTTCGAGCCCACAGATGGGCTTTATGACCTCTCGTTCGCCCGTATCGACGGCGGAGAGCGAGAGGCGTTCCGCGACGCCTACGCGACGGCGACCGAGGAGGACGGCTCACACGTGATCGAAGTGACGACCGACGCGGAAGCCAGCCACCGGGTCCGCGAAGACCTCCGCGAGCGATCCGTCGAGCGAGTTCTCGACGTGACGACGTAGCCGGTGACCGGCGGGCTGAGGCTCAACCAAACGAATCTTTTTGCGAGTTCCGTCCGGCGTTCAGGTATGGTCTCTGAGATCTTCACGGCGACGCGCTGGGAGCAGGTCGACGGCGCGGACGCCTTCGACGACATCACGTACCACCGGGCGAGGGACGTCCCGGCGGTCCGGATCGCCTTCGACCGGCCGGAGAAACGCAACGCCTTCCGTCCAGGGACGGTCGACGAACTGTACGCCGCCCTCGACGACGCGCGGAAGAAAGCCGACGTCGGCTGCGTCCTCCTGACGGGGAACGGGCCTTCTGAGAATGACGGCGGGTGGGCCTTCTGTGCCGGTGGGGATCAGTCCGTTCGTGGCGAGTCGGGCTACGAGTACCGTGACGACGACGATGCCGACGCGGCCGACGACCCGCTCGTGCGGGAAGCGAAAGCGGGGCGACTTCACATCTTAGAGGTACAGCGCCTCATCAGGTTTATGCCGAAGCCCGTCATCGCGGTCGTTCCCGGTTGGGCCGTCGGCGGCGGTCACTCGCTGCACGTCGTCTGCGACCTCACGCTTGCCAGCGACGAGCACGCGAAGTTCCTCCAGACGGACCCCGACGTCGCCTCCTTCGACGGCGGCTTCGGCTCGGCGTACCTCGCGAAGCAGATCGGACAGAAGAAGGCCCGAGAGGTGTTCTTCCGGGGGAAGACCTACTCGGCCGAGGAGGCCGTCGAGATGGGGATGGCCAACGAGTCGATCCCCCACGAGGAGTTGGAGGACGTCGCCCTCGAGTGGGCCGACGAGATCACCGACAAATCGCCGACGGCGATACGGATGCTCAAGTACGCGTTCAATATGACCGACGACGGGATGGTCGGACAGCAGGTGTTCGCGGGGGAGGCGACGCGACTGGCGTATATGACCGACGAGGCCCAGGAGGGCCGCGATGCGTTCTTGGAGAAGCGGGATCCGAACTTCTCGCAGTTCCCCTGGCACTACTAATTTCGCTCAGTAACAACGAGAGAGACAGTGCACCAATCACCCCGGTTCGGACACGTTCCGAGCATCGAGCCGTGTCAACCCGGCGGCGCTCGTCGTGAGGTCCCCTCGAATTCGTCCTGCTCAGTCTTTTCTGCAGTTATTCGAGGCTGATCAGGTTTTGAGTAGCGCCGATGATATAGTAGTATGTCAAAAACTGCCGACAGTGTGACCTCTTTCACGGCCTGAAGGCCGTGGCATCCGCCCACCGGATGACTGCCGTGCCGAACCACGGCATTTCGGTTCCAACCCGCACTCAGAGGGAACCGGCAGCATACCGGCGAAACTCTCGTTTTCTCCCTCGCTATAGGGCTGTGGCCCGGTCACGCAGGCCCCATCGGAATCCGTGTCATTGCCGTGTGACGAACAGACCGCGTTCGTCACCGCCCCTTGTCTGTTGAGGGCCGGCGTCTCACCGCTTCCATAGCGGTTTTAGACACGTCGGGCCACAGCAAAAATGTTCGGTTGGTCGTCCAGTCCGGCCACAGTCCGGTGGTTTTCTCCCACGGAGTGTCCGCTTGACCCCCGCCTGTTCGCTCCTCGGTTCCGACGGCGTGTCGGAACACTCGTCACTCACGAGAAGGCGGGGGTATGCGCTCGTATCTCTATCAGCAGTTCGAGGAGGCCACGCCTCGTGTGGTCGCTGGCATACGGAGCGTGGATTTCGGGATCAGATTTGTCCGAGAGGACATCAGAGACCGCTACACAGACGTTGACTTCGAGGAGGCGTATAAGATGATTATGCGCCATCTCGTCGCGAGCGATGACTTCAAATCACTCATTGGAGAACAGGCGTGCCGAGTGCAGACGCTGTATTTCACCGATATTATCATATTCATTATTCCGTCTACACGCCACGAGGCGGTGTTCGCTTCCTTCGATTACGACGAGGATTTCCCGGTGAATCAGTTCGTCCAGCAGATCTCAGAAACTGCGCCGGGTGAGTAGTAGCTATTCGCGTTGCGGGTGTTCGACGCACTATACGATTGGAGTCCGACTCGGCCACCCGGACTCTCCCGTGACTCGCACCGGTGAAGCCGACATCGATACCGGGACCGAGGCATCGAAATTGCCACTGCCTCCGTGGTCACCGGGCAACCGGTTCTGTCGAGAGGGTACCGGACCGTCGGCACCGTCTCACCTGGCATTCCTTGGGGTTGGAAGCGGCGGACAGGGCCACCGCCGGAGGGTAAAAAAGGTGAATGAGAAGTTTCACGCCGTCCCCGCCCGGAGGGACTCTTAATGAGTACGCAGGACCTCAGTCGGCGCGAGGCGTGGGTGATCGCGGCTCGCCCCCAGACCCTGCCCGCTGCGGCGTCGCCAGTTGTCGTCGGGACGGGACTGGCCGTCCACGACGGCGTCTTCGCCGCGCTCCCCGCGCTGGCGGCGCTCGTGGGGGCCGGCTTGATCCAGATCGGCACCAACTTCGCGAACGACTACTACGACGCGGTCCAGGGGGCAGACACTGAAGATCGCGAGGGGTTCACCCGCGTCACTGCGGGGGGGCTCATCGATCCCGAGTCGGTCAAGCGAGCGATGTATCTCACCTTTGCCGCCTCGATTCTCCTGGGGACATACCTCGTCTACGTCGGCGGCGTTCCGATCCTCGTGATCGGACTGCTCTCTGTCGCCTCCGGCATCGCGTACACCGGCGGCCCGTACCCGCTGGGCTACCACGGACTGGGCGACGTCTTCGTCTTCGTTTTCTTCGGCCTCGTAGCGGTCGTCGGAACGTACTACGTGCAGGCCGCATCTTCACTCGCCGCGCCGTTCACCGTGGGGATCCCGTCGGGAACCATTCCGGTGGTGGCCGTCCTCGCGGCGCTACCAGTGGCCGCGCTCTCGACAAACATCCTGGTCGTCAACAACGTCCGTGACAAGGAGGAAGACGCCACGACGGGGAAGCGCACGTTGGCAGTCAGATTTGGCTACGGCTTCGCGCGCGCGCAATTTCTCCTGATGTTGGCGCTCGCATACGCGGCACCGGTGTGGTTCCTGCGACGCCCGACGTTCACCCCGCTCGTCCTGCTCCCGCTTGCGACGCTCCCGTACGCGGCCAAGATCACCCGGACGTTGCTCGCAGAGACGTCTGGTGAAGTACTGAACCCGACGCTCGAACGGATGGGACGGTTGCTCGCGGCCTACTCGGTCCTGTTCGCAGTGGGACTTTCCGTTACGGAGATCCCATTCTAAGCCGATGGACATCGAATCATTCGCTCTCGACCTGTCGTCGCCGCTCGAAACCGCGGCGGGATCAATCGACCGTCGGCGCGGGTTTCTCCTCAGAATCGAAGGGGACGGCGCAGTCGGACTCGGTGAGGCGACGCCGCTCCCGGGGTGGACCGAGACCGAGACCGACTGCAGGGGCGCACTCGAGGGCGGCACCCCAGATACGGTCACGCCAGCGACGCCGGCTGCACATCACGGAGTCGAACTCGCACGAGTCGACGCCGCCGCCCGAAGCGAGAACGTGTCACTCGCATCGGTCCTGGCTGATGCGCTGGCCGAAGCCGTCGGCGGGAACCGGACGGCTCCGGCAGACACCGTCGCGGTCAACGCCACAGTGGGCGACGGCGCTGTAGTCGAGACAGAAACCACGACGCGCGAGGCCGTCGAGGCCGGCCACCCGGCAGTGAAAGTGAAGGTAGGCGCCCGCCCGATCGATACGGATTTGAATCGGCTCAGAGCGGCGCGTACGGCCGCCGGCGACGACGTCGAACTCCGGGTCGACGCCAACGGAGCGTGGAATCTCGACGAGGCCCGTCGGTTCCTTGAGGTCGCTGCGGAACTCGACGTCTCGTACGTCGAACAACCGCTTCCCGCCGAGCGAGTGGACGACCACGCCGAACTCCGTGGCCGGGGCGTCGACGTCGCGCTCGACGAGTCGCTCGCGGCTGTCGGCCCCGACGCGGTGCTCGAACGAGACGTGGCCGACGTGGTGATCTGCAAACCGATGGTTCTCGGGGGACCGCGCCGCACCATTGACGTCGCCGCGAAAGCGGCCGAGAACGGTGTTGAAACCGTCGTGACGACGACAATCGACGCCGTCGTAGCGCGGACGGCCGCGCTGCACGTCGCGGCCGCGCTCCCAACGCCGCGGGCCTGTGGACTGGCGACCGGGAACTTCCTCGGCGATGACCTGGCTCCGGATCCGGCCACAGTCGAACGGGGACAGATGACCGTTCCCGACGGCGCCGGGTTGGCCGGTGGCGCGTTCGACTCGCTCCGGTTCGGCGGCGACGCCGGACGGACCTGAGTTCCCTTTCGAGGTGGACTCGAAACGGGCGCGAGATTATTATCCTCTCCGAGCGAAAGGCTGCTATGGCAGACCCGACGCCGGAGCAGCGACGCTTGCTGACTGGACTGTTCGTCTTCGCGGGCCTCGTATTCGTTGGTGGAATCGTCGCCATCGCCTTCCTCGCTGGCGCGATTTGAACCGGTGACTCAGTCGGGGCGGTGGGTGACGCCGGAGCGACTGTCGGCCCCCTTCCGACGGATCGCCGCCGCGGCGGTGGACGCGTCGTAGCCGAAGTAGACGTTCTCGCCGTACTCCTCGGCGACGTCCGCTGCGCCGACGAGGTCGTCGAGATCGACGTCGACGGCGTACAGTTCGACCGAGAACGACGCATCGAGCGACGCCAGGCGGCTCTGAAATCCCTTGGCGATCGTTTCGAGCCAGTACGTTGTTCCGTAGTACGTGTCGTAGAGGGGGATGACGAACTCGTCGACGTGTTCGGCCAGCGCCGGGAGGTCGAGTCCGGCCCGGCGGTAGAGGTGGCTCTCGTACGGATCCGGGTACAGCGTGAGGTGGACCTCGCCCGGAATCCGATCCGCCGCGGCCGCGACGAACGTCGTAATCTCGTCAGCGCGCCAGGACAGCCACTCGCCGTGATCGCTCTCGCTGAAGCGGCGTTCGCACCGATCACAGTGACAAAACCCCTCGCGCGGAAATCCGACGTCATCGAGTCTGACGTCGTCGTTCTCGGCTGCGCAATCTTCGACGATTTCGAGCAGTCCCGCCCGGTACTCCTGATTTGTCGGGCAGATGTACGACCAATCGAAGTACTGGCGGTCTCGCGTGGCCGGTTCGCCGTCGGCGTCGACGGGGACGAGGTCCGGATCCGACTCCGCCGCCGCGTTGTCGCCGAAACAGGAGACCATATTCACCGCGTTCGAGAGTGGCGCCGCCGCGCGCCCGGTGACGTCTTTGACTTCGTAGAACCCGAGGTCGAACTCGCTCCAGTCGACTTCTTCGGCGTTTCGCGTGACTACACCGTACATACCCGCCGTTTCGCGCCGAGTGGTATCAACCGTTCGCTCGGAGCGGTCACGCTCGGGAACGCTCTTTTTTTCGGGGCACGATACGCGTACGTATGTCGGAGTTCGAGGACTTCGAGTGTGCAGTCTGTGGCGAATCGTTTACAGCGATGCCGGGGGCCAACGCCGCCACGAACGGGTACTGCTCGCCAGCGTGTGAAGTAGATGGAAAGGATCGTAAGTGACCGATATCGGGCACAGAATAAATGGATGCCGTGCTGCGGACGGGGCGTCGATCACCACAATCGTCCGCAGCACACCCAAACCCGCGTGTGGATTCCGTCCGTTCGAACCGGGATTATTCGTCGTCGACTTCGACCTCGACGGTGTCCTCGCCGCCGGACACGACGAAGTAGACGAGTGCGATGAGGGCCAGTACCAGGATGAACTTGGATTTTCCGGACATATCTGGGCGTACACCGTCTCGGTACAAAGTGGTTTCCCTCCGCTGTGGTGAATTCCTGCCACATCCTGCCCGTATACAGAGCAACGGTTCGGGAGTCAAACCAGATGGATAAACAACGTACGCGTCGCGGCCGGGGAAGGCGGATCAGACCGGGTCGCCTCAGGTGACGTTGAGGTGGTTGGCCACTTCCGCTTCGCGGACGATCTCTCCGCAGTAGTCGCATCGGAGTCCGTCCGAGAGCACGACGAAGCGAGTCGCCACCGGTTCGTCCACGTTCGTGATGCAGTTTCGGTTCGGACAGGAGAGGACACCGGCGACGGCGTCGGGGCGATCGATTCGCGTCTTTTCGACGACGTCGTACTCACGGATGATATTGATCGTCGCTTCCGGGGCGATGACCGAGAGGACGTCGACCTCCGACTCACTCAGTTCGCGGTCTTCGACCTTCACGATGTCTTTCTTCGCGAGTTTGTCCGACGGGACGTTCATCCCAACCGAGACGCTCTCGCCACCGGACCCGTCGATCCCCAGAATCGCAAGCACATTCAGCGCCTGACCCGCCGCGAGGTGGTCGATGACAGTGCCGTTGCGGATCTTCGAGACGCGAAGTTCGCGATCTGTGTTACTCATTTGTTTCCCCCGTCGTGTCCGTCCGAGCGTTCTCGAGGAGCATATCCAGCAGCGCCATCCGGACGGGGACGCCGTTGTGCGCCTGCTGGAAGTACTTCGCGTGCGTGGTCCCATCGACCTCAGGGGCGATCTCGTCGACTCGTGGCAGCGGATGCATTACGGTCAGCGAGTCCTTCGCCGCGTCGAGGTCGTCGGTATCGATCTGGTACTCACCGGCGACTTTCAGGTACTCGTTCTCGTCGGGGAAGCGCTCCCGCTGGATGCGGGTCACGTAGAGGACATCGAGGTCTCCGAGGACGTCGTGGAGATCGGTGTGTTCGCGGACCTGTGCGCCCGACTCGTGCAGGTCGTAGCGGACGCTCCGTGGCAGTCGCAGGCTCTCTGGGCTGACGAAGTGTTGCCGGACGTCGAAGTTCGTCAGCGCCGACGCCAGCGAGTGGACCGTCCGACCGTACTTCAGATCACCCATAATGCCGACGGTGACGTCGTCGAGTCCCGCGTTCTCCCGCATCGTGTAGAGGTCCAAGAGCGTCTGTGTCGGGTGCTGTCCCGCTCCGTCACCCGCGTTGACGAGCGGAACGTCGACGAACTCGGTTGCCATCTTTGCGGAGCCCTCGAGCGGGTGTCTGAGAACGAGGGCGTCGGCGTACCCCTCGACGACACGAACCGTGTCGGCGAGCGTTTCCCCCTTCTTCACCGACGAGGATTCGACCGAGCCCATATCGATCGTGCGGCCCCCCAGACGCTTCATCGCGGTGTCGAAACTCATCCGCGTGCGGGTGCTCGGTTCGAAGAAACAGAGACCGAGGATCTCGCCGCGCCGGCGTCCGTGCCAGGCTTCGGTGTCGGCGTCGATCTCCGCCGCGCGGTCGAGCACCGCCTCGATGTCGGCCCGCGAGAGTTGGGTCGCGGAGATGAGGTGGTCCTGACGCATCGTGTACCTCCCCGGGGGGAACGAACTTGAATGGCTCGGGTCGGCGTCGGTGAACTCGCCGAGCGCAGTGACTGAAGTCGATCCGCAGACGCCGATTATGGCCAGTTGCCGCCCTCTCTGTACGATTCGATGATCCGCCGACTCGCGACGACGTACGCGGCCGTCCGGAGATTCGGCACGTCGAACGCGTCGAACGTGGTCACGAGTTCGTCGAACGCGTCGGTGATGACCGATTCGAGTTCGTCGATCACGCGGGACTCGGTCCAGGGGAACCGCTGGCGGTTCTGGACCCACTCGAAGTACGAGACGGTCACCCCACCGGCATTTGCGAGGATATCGGGCACGACGAGGACGTCGCTGTCGGCGAGCACGTCGTCGGCGCCGGGAGTCAGCGGCCCGTTGGCCGCTTCGACGATCACGTCGGCCCGCACGCTCGTTGCGATCTCGCGATCGATGGCGTTCTCGAGTGCTGCCGGCACGAGGAGGTCGATGTCGAGCGTGAGCAGTCCCTCGTTAGTTAGTGTTTCTGCCGAGTTGTACCCCGTGACCGAACTGGTTTCGCTCTTGTACGACTTCACGTCGCGAGGGTCGAGTCCCTCCGAGTCGTAAATCGCACCCGAAGAGTCCGAGACAGCGACGACGGTGGCTCCGAGGTCGTCGATGAGTTTCGCGGCGACGGAACCGGCGTTTCCGAACCCCTGCACGGCGACGGTAGCCCCCTCGATACTGCGGTCCAGGTAATCGAACACTTCGCGGGCGCTCAGCATCACCGACCGGCCGGTCGCTTCGACGCGCCCGGCACTACCGCCGGAGGAGATCGCCTTCCCGGTGATGACACCTGGTGCGGTGGTCCGCTCTAGCGTCTCGTAGGTGTCTTTGAACCAGTTCATCTCGCGCTGTCCCGTGTTCACGTCCGGCGCAGGGATGTCACGATCGGGCCCGATGAGCGGCCGGAGTTCAGCGGCGAACGACCGTGTCAGGCGTTCGAGTTCGTCTGCCGAGTGCTCGCTGGGATCGACGACGATTCCCCCTTTTCCGCCACCGTACGGAATATCCACGATCGCGCACTTGTAGGCCATCCACCCGGAGAGCGCCTTCACCTCGTCGCGGGTGACGCCCGGGTGATACCGGATGCCGCCTTTATACGGGCCACGATCGCCGTTGAACTGCGACCGGAACGCTTTGAACCGCTTGAGCGTTCCGTTGTCCATCGTCACCGAGAGATTCAGCTCCAGGACACGCTCGGGGTGCTGCAATCGCTCGACGATGTCGTCGTCGACGTCGAGAAATGCCGCGGCGTCGTCGACCTGCTCCTGGAGACTCTCGAAGGGATTCACGTCGGCCATACACCTACTCTGTACGGTGAGAATTTAATAACTGGTGTCTGTTATCGCCATATGTCACAGCAGCGCCACGAACGACGAGCCGATGGGTATGCTATAAAAACCGTTTGAAACTACTATATAGTTTTAAATTTTGGTATGTACTTACATCATATAGCCTTCTAAACGATGAAATTGTGGATCAAATATGGAATAGACAGAATAAATTGCTTATAAGTTTCTTTTTGCCGGGCAGTATCAGTTTGATTTTCACACCGAAAATCTAAGTGTCTCCTGGGCTTTTGCTACGTATGACAAAAAAGGCGAACCACCCTGTCAAGACGACAGAGAAGACCCTCGAACTCATCGAGACGCTGGATACTGGCGACGGGTCCCGCCTCAGCGAACTTGAGGAGCAATTGGAGATGAGCAAGAGCGGGATTCACAACCACCTCAGCACGCTGCGCGAACACGGGTACGTCGAGAAGAACGGCGATCTATACGCGTTGAATCTCAAGTTTCTCTCACTCGGCGGCCACGTCCGGAGTCGGTCGTCGCTGTACCGCCACGGACGGTCGAAGATCGACCAGTTGGCCGACGACACCGGAATGCTAGCTAACCTCGCGACCGAGGAAAATGGGCGAGCGGTGTACCTGTACCAGTCCCGGGGGCAGTACGCCGTTAATCTGGACACCCACGTCGGGTTCCGACTTCCACTGCACAACATCGGGATCGGGAAGGCCATCCTCGCGTCGCTTCCACGCGACCGCGTCGAGGGGATCGTCGACCAATGGGGGCTGCCGGAGGCGACTGCGAATACGATTACCGACCGCGAGGAACTGTTCGAGGAGTTAGATCGGATCGAAGAGCGGGGATTCGCAACCGATGACGAGGAGCGCACCGAGGGCCTCACGTGTATCGGTGCGCCGGTCAATCTCGGCGGCGAGGTGCTCGGGGCGATCAGCATTTCGGCGCCGACGAAACGACTGGGGAACTCGGGATTCGACGATAATATCACCGCCGAAGTCGAGAGTACCGCCCACGAACTCGCACTCGACATCAAATACGCTCGGGAGTAACTCGCGGAGTCAAGCGCTGCCGCTGAGTCGTCGAGAGTCCGACAGTGAGAACAATTATGGACACGGTCCGGCGTAGTACTCACGTATGCCGGAAATCGTCGACGGATACACTCACGTGTTGACGGAGCACTTCTTCGAGGAACTGACCGATCGGTTCGGTTTTCAAGGGCTCTCCGGGCGTCCCGAATTCCTCTGGGACGTCGAGGGCCGCAGGGAGGATATGGCAGACTACGGCGTCGATAAACAGATCATTACCCTCGCGCTTCCGACGCTGTTTCAGGGGATGGACCACGACCTCGCACTAGAGATCACGAAACTCGCGAACGACGAGGTCCGACGACTCGCCGACGAGCATCCCGACGACTTCGTCCCGGTTGCGACGCTGCCGAAAGTGAGCGAGGAGTTCCTCGCGGAGTTCGATCGTTGCGTGAATGACCTCGATATGCAGGGGGTGCAGATCTTCTCGAACGTCGATGGCAAGCCACTCGACCACGAGAGTTTCTGGCCGCTCTTCGAGGACGCCGAAGCGACGGATACGCCGCTTTGGATCCACCCGCAACTCTGGGAGTGGTACGACTGGGCCTCCGAATATATGGAGCACCGCCTCTTCGGGTGGCCGTTCGATACGACGCTCGCGCTCTCCCGACTCGTGTTCGGGGGCGTGATGGAGGAGTACCCGGATCTAAAGATCGTTTCGCATCACGGCGGTGGAATGGTTCCCTACTACGGGAGCCGCATCGAAATGTTCTATCAACAGCGACAGGCGTACCCCGAGAACTATCCGGAGTTCCACGAGAACGCGGCCGACCTCTCTCGACCCGCCGAGAAGTACTTCCAGAAATTCTACGCCGACGCCGCGGTGTCGGGATCGACGCCCGCACTCGAGTGCGCAGAGTCCTTCTTCGACGACGGTAATCTCGTCTTCGGCACCGACTACCCCTTCAGTCCCGAGCGCGGCCGCCGTACAGTCGAAGTCACCATCGACGCCGTCAATGAAATGAACGTCGACGATGATGCGCGCGAGGACATCTTCGCCGGCAACCTCTACGAACTCATCGGGTAGTTCGTTTTCGCACTCAAAAATGTCAGGCGGACAGAGTATAAGAAACAAACAGACGTACGGATGTTAGGTTGTGAAAGCGCACAAAATTCCGATTTCAATCTGTCCCAACGAGCAACGTATGGCTGCGAAATCCGCGGAGTGGGTTTCGTATATGAAAACAGACCGTTACTCGGCGCGGATCTCCATCGATCCGAGGCTGGAGAACTCCACGTGGTAGACGTCGCCTGGTTCGATGTCGATTGCAGCAGAGATTCCGCCTGTCATCACGAGTTCGCCCTCGCGGAGGTGGTCGTCGACGTCGTCGAGGCGTTCTGCAAGCCAGGCCACCGGGCGCGCCGGGTTGCTCATAACGTCGGCCCCGAGGCCCGTGGCCTCGACCTCGCCGTCGACTGAGACGGCGATGCCCTCCATCTTGAGATCCAGGTCGGTGACGTCGCGGTGCTGTTCGCCGACGATGACCTTCCCCGCAGACGTCAGATCCGCGATGACGTCCTGCGCGGAGGGGATCGCCCACCCCTGGAAACGGCTTTCGAGGATTTCGACGACGGGGACGACCGCCCGCGTCGCGGTGAGCACGTCCGTCGTCGAGACCGGTGGTTCGAGGTCGTCGTCGAGGATAATGCCGATTTCGGCCTCGATACGGGGCGCGATCATCTCCTCGGTCGGGATGGGCTCGTTGTCCAGGACGGTCTCGTGAGCCACGTAGCCGAAGATCGGTTCCGGAATGCCGAGTTGTTCCTGCTTCGCCTCGCTGACGAGACCGAGTTTGTGGCCGACGATGTCGTCGCGACCGCCTGCGCTGAGTCGGTCGAATACCTCGAACTGGATCTGATACGCTTCCTCGGTGGTGAGTTCGACGTCGTCGCTCAACGGGGGAATCGGTTCCTTCCCGTCGTAGGCTTCATAGAGGCGCGTCGCGAGGTCGTCGATCTCGTCCTGGCTGAGTGGCATACACCCGCAACAACCGGTGGTGTCCTGATTATACTTTCGACAACGGACGCTACGGACCGCCCTGTTCTATGAGGTCTCCTGGCGTCGCCCGGCGAAACGTAACTGTAACTAATTGCATCACTCCCGATAACTGCACAGCAGTAACTGGTTCCGGTGGCGACACGGTTTTACTCTCATACCTCATATATCTCTTCGTATGTCAGAAGCCGAGGTATCCCAGGACATCTCCATAGACGCGTTCTGGAACGCCCTCTACATCGATGGCGAGTGGGTGACTCCGGGGGATCGAGACACGCTGGACGTAACGAACCCGACCAACGGCGAGACTATCTCGCAGGTCCCCGCCGCGACGGCCGAGGATGTCGATGACGCCTACGAGGCGGCGGTCGAGGCACAGACGCAGTGGGCCGAGACGACCCCCGACGAACGCGCCGCAGTCGTCCGCCGGACGGCAGACCTGATTGACGAGCACGAGACAGCGATCCGTGAGATCCTGGCGGTCGAGAGCGGTGCGGCGAAGCCTCGGCAGGACATCGAACACGGCGGGACGGTCACGTTCGTCCACGACGCCGCGTCCTTCGCGTTCCGGGCCGCAGGCGGACACAGTCAATCGAAGATCCCGGGCAAGGAGAACATCGTCCAGAAGGAACCCGCCGGTGTCGTCGGCGTCATCTCCCCGTGGAACGTCCCGCTGAAACTCTCGATTCGCGCGGTTGCACCGGCGATTGCGCTCGGGAACAGCGTGGTGCTCAAACCGGCCGAAGAGACGTCGATCTCGGGCGGCCTCCTCCTCGCGCGACTCTTCGAGAAGGCGGGTCTCCCTGACGGCGTCCTCAACGTCGTCCCCGGCAAGGGCAGCGAGGCCGGCGATCGGACCGCTGCACATCCCGACAGCGACGTGATCGCCTTCACCGGATCGACGCCGGTCGGCCAACTCGTCGGCCAGAACGCGGTCGATCACTTCGCCTTCCCGGCCCTGGAACTCGGCGGCAACAACCCCCACGTGGTGCTGGAAGACGCCGATCTCGACCAAGCGGTCGCCGCGGGAACCTTCGGATCCTTCTGGAATCAGGGACAGGTGTGTATCTCGATCAACCGACATCTCGTCCACGAGTCCATCTACGACGAGTACGTCGAGCGCCTCACAGCACGCGCCGCAGAACTGAAGATGGGTGACCCTGCCGACGACGACGTGGTCATCGGGCCTATCATCAACGAGGAGCAGCGCGACGAGATGATGGGGTATCTCGAAGCGACCCTCGAACAGGGGGCCACGCTCGAAACCGGCGGTGAGGCCGACGGCCTATTCGTGGAGCCGACCGTCCTCTCAGACGTCACGAACGAGATGGCGGCCGCCTGCAACGAGCACTTCGGCCCCTTCGCGCCCGTGATCCCCTTCGGGGACGACGAGACGGCGGTGGAACTTGCGAACGCCACGGAGTATGGACTCGCAGCGTCCGTTCACTCTGAGGACCGCGGCCGCGCCCGAGATGTTGCCGACCAGATCGACGCGGGAATGGTCCACGTGAACGATCAGACGGTGAACGTCGAACCACACGTGCCCTTCGGCGGGATGAAGAACTCAGGGATGGGTCGGTACAACGGCAAGTGGATCATCGACGAGTTCACCGAGACGAAGTGGACGTCGGTGCAGCGAGAGCCCCGCGACTACCCCTTCTGAGCGACCGGGGAGGCGCCGGATCCCCATCCATCGTTCCGCTACCGATCGATTGATTCGGTGAACTGCGCCCGGCGCTGTAGACCGATAGCGCCGACTGCTGGCCGTTAGCGGCGCCGTAGGCGAAGTTATTTGTACGGTACTTTCGTACAGTTTCATATGTCGGTAGACGCAGCCATCGTCGGTCCGGGTAACATCGGAACCGACCTGATGTACAAGATCCTCGACCGGGGGGAGAACATCGATCTCCAGCGGATGGTGGGGATCTTTCCAGTCGAAGAAAGCGAGGGTCTCCAGGCCGCCGTCGACGAAGGCGTCGACGTCGGAACGGAGGGAATCGACAGCATCGAAGCACACGCCGACGAGTTCGATCTCGTCTTCGAGGCGACGAGCGCGGGCATCCACGAACAGCACGCGCCCGTGTACGACGACCTCGACCTGTTTGCAGTCGACCTCACGCCTGCGGCAATCGGTCCCTACACTGTCCCCGTAGTCAACGCAGACGAGGTCGTTGAGGAGGGTCACGAGAACGTGAATATGGTCACTTGCGGCGGACAGGCGACGATTCCGATCGTGCACGCGGTCGACCGCGTTTCGAGCGTCGAGTACGCGGAGATGACTTCGCACATCGCCTCGAAGAGCGCCGGCCCGGGGACGCGCCAGAACATCGACAAGTTCACCCAGACGACGGCGGCGGGACTCGAAGTGGTCGGTGGGGCCGAGGACGGCAAGGCGATCATCACGCTGAACCCAGCCGAACCGCCGATTATGATGCGGAACACGGTGTACACGATGGTCGACGAGTCCACCGACGTCGCGGAGGTTCGCCAGTCGGTCGACGACATTGCCGCAGAGGTACAGACGGACGTTCCCGGCTATGAGATCACGCTGGAACCGGAAGTCAACGAACAAGATGACGTCGCCTTCGACCTCGGCGATTCGATTATTCTCACGACGATGATCGAGGTCGAGGGTGAGGGTCAACATCTCCCGCCGTACGCGGGCAACCTGGATATTATGACGAGCGCAGCACTCGGAACGGCGGAACGGGTCGCAGCACGGGCAACAGAGGCGGACGTCGCCGGAGGTGTCAGCGATGACTGACGCCGACGTCCGGCTGGTCGATATGACCCTCCGGGACGGAATGCACGCGGTCGACCACCAGTTCACGCCCGAGGAGATGGGCGAGGTCGCGGCCGCCCTCGACGCCGCGGAGATGGACGTGCTCGAAGTCTCCCACGGCGACGGGATGGGCGGCTCGTCGATCAACTACGGCTTCGCCGCGGCCGACACCGAGGAGTACCTCGACGCCGTAGTCCCCGAACTGAACGACACGGAACTGTCGGTGCTGCTCTTGCCCGGCATCGGGACGGTCGAAGAGATCGATATGGCGATCGATCGCGGGGCCGACATCTGTCGGGTCGCGACCCACGTCACGGAGGCCGACATCTCGGAGGATCACTTCACCTACGTGAAGGATCGCGGACTGGAAGCCAATGGGCTCCTGATGCTCTCTCATATGGCCGAGCCCGAGCGGATCCTCCACGAGGCCGAGTTGATGCAGGAGTACGGCGCTGACGCCGTGTACGTGATGGACTCTGCGGGTGCCCTCCTGCCGAGCGACGTGCGCGACCGCGTGGGCCTGCTCGCCGACGAACTCGATATCGAGGTCGGCTACCACGCCCACAACAATCTCGGCCTCGGTATCGGGAACACGCTGGCTGCGCTGGACGCCGGTGCGACGACGGTCGACGGCTGTCTCCGCGGTCTTGGTGCCGGGTCGGGCAACGCACAGATCGAGGTGCTCGTCGGCGTCCTCGACAAAGCCGGGTACGACGTCAATCCCGACTTCTTCGGCGTGATGGACGCTGCCGAAGACGTTCTGGTCCCGATGATCTCGGACGACGAGATGCCGGAACTCGACAACGATTCGCTGATGCTGGGCTATGCGGGCGTCTACTCGTCGTTCCTGCGGCACACCCGTCGCGTGAGCGAGAAGTACGACCTCGACCCTCGCGAAATCTTGGTGGCACTAGGCGAGATGGAAGTCGTCGGCGGCCAGGAAGATCTGATCACCGATGTCGCCGCGCGTCTCGCAGAGGAACGTGACGCCGAAACCACCACGGAAGCGGCCTCCGACGACTGAACGGCGTCTACTGCGTCGCTACAGGTCGTCGCGGGGTTCGACCAGTTCGATCACGTGGCCGTCGGGGTCGGTAATGAACGCCACGCGGGCGCTCGCGCCGGTCGAATCGAGCGGGCCGCGGACCAGTTCGGTGTCCGTCTCTTCGTGAAGCCGTTCGACCTCCGCGTCGGTGTCTTCAACTTCGATCGCGAGGTGGTCGAACCGCGCGGTCTGCGGTTCGCCGAGGTCGTGATCTTCCTTGTACTTGAACTGAATTTCCGTCTCGCTCTCGCCGCGCACATAGACATTCGTCGCGCCGTCGCCGCCCACGAACTCGTTCGTCTTCTCGAGTCCGAGCGCACCGAGGTAAAACTCCAGCGTCGCTTCGACGTCCGATACCCAGATTGCGCTGTGGATAACGTCCATACCAGAACGGCGCGAGGCGCGGATATAAATCTCGGGGATCGACGGCGGCACGGCGACGAACCGACCGTGGATGGGCGCGGTCACCGCCTGGCGACACCCGGATGCGGGACACCAATCTATTTATCGACCCGCTGGCAAGCAGTTGTATGGTCACTGCAGACGTCCGCGAGGAGTTGGCCGAGTCGCTGTACGCAGCGTTGCGCGACCAGTCGCCGATCGATCGGCCGACCGCCGAGTACGACCTCTCGATCTCGGACGCCTACGACATCCAGACGCGACTGATCGAGCGGCGCTTGGCTGACGGAGCGGACATCGTCGGCCACAAAGTCGGACTCACCAGCGACGGCATCCAGGAGCAGTTAGGCGTGAACGAGCCGGACTTCGGCCGCCTGCTCGATACGATGTTCGTCGACGGGCGTGAGGTCCCGGGCGAAGAACTGCTTCAACCGCGGGTCGAACCCGAGATCGGCTTCGTCATCGACGAACCGCTCGATCCTCCGGTGACCTATCTCGACGTGCTCGACGCGACGGGATCGGTGCTTCCTGTCGTCGAAGTTATCGATAGCCGCGTTCGCGACTGGGACATCCGCATTGAGGATACCATCGCTGACAACGCTTCCTCGGCGCTGTACGTCGCCGGGGAGCGAACAAGCGTTCCGAAGAACGATCTCTCGCTTGAAGGCGTGAAACTGTACAAGAACGGGACGCTCGAATCCTCTGGCGTCGGGGCGGCCGTCCTCGATCATCCCGCGCGATCGGTGGCGTGGCTCGCGAACACGCTCGCGGATCTCGACGAAACCATCGAGGCCGGGCACCTGGTCCTCAGCGGGTCGCTGACCCCTGCGGTGGATCTCGCACCGGGTGACGTGATCTCCGTCGAGTTCACGTCGATCGGCACCGTGAACGCACGGTTGAGTGAGTAGCGGATCGCGGTTCGGTGACCGCCAAGCGCTCGTGACGTGATGTCAGATTCCGCTCTGGCTCCACAGGGAGCAGTCCGGCAAATATCGAACTACCGTCTCGCCTCTTGTGCGGTCGCTTTTCATTTTCGATATTACCAGCACTGAGGCGACACAAAGCGACGTCCGCGTTCAGAAGATAGTCAAAACGCTTGCGGAGCGAAACCCACGCCTCGGTCAGTCGTCAGCCGCCCTCGCGAAGTCCGTGACGAGGTCACCCGGAACGAGACCGTCGTCGGTCCAGCCACGGGCCTCGTAGTACTCCTGAATGGACGAGTCGAGATTCGGGATGTCGTACGGGAGACGGTCGTCGTCCGCGTCTCTGCCGCGCTGGTTCGCAAAGTGCCGTTCGAGGTTCACGACGCGGGCACCGACAGCCAGCAGGTCCTCGTAGTCCGTGCCGAACAGCGCCTCGAAGACTTCCTCCTCGATGACCCGACCCAGACCGAACTGACAGAGCACAGCGCTGTCGCGGACAGCGTTGCGGTTCTCGTGATCGATGAGGACGTCCGCTTTACCGCTGGTGCCCTCTGCGGAAATCACGTCGTTATACTCTGGAATCATCAGCGTCGAATACATATGATCCGCTCCACGGTTGGCGACGGCGTACGAGAGGCCCTGCCCGTGGACGACGCGGCCGTCGTGGGCAGCGAAGTCCATCCCCTTGACCGTCCAGTTGTCGACTCCGAGTTGCTCGTGTGCGCGGCCGATACCCTCCGCGAGCAGGTCACCGATCCCCTCGCGGTGAGCGATCTTCTCGACCAGTTCGTGGATGAGTTCGACGTTGCCGAACTCTTCCTCGCTCGCGAGGTACGCGGCAATCGTGTTGCCGCAGGAGATCGTATCCATCCCCAGGTCGTCGCACATATCGTTTGATTTCATAATGTCGACGATGTCGTCGACGCCAGAGTTGCTGCCGAACGCCATAATCGTCTCGAACTCCGGCCCCTCGGTCTCGAATCCGGTGGCTTCGTCGCGAGTCGGGAGTTTACACGCGAAAGCGCAGACCGAACAGGCTGCCTTCTTGTACTTCTTCTCCTCGACGCGGTCGCCGTTGATCTGCTCTACCCCCTCGAAGGACTGATCGGTGAAGTAGTACGACGGAAGCGAGAAGTTATCGTTGAGAACCTGTACCAGGTGGGTGGTACCCTGGCGACGGAAGATGTCGTCACTCGTGGCCGCCTGTCGGTGGACGTCCATCTGGATGTCCTCGTTCGGCATTTCGAGCTCCGGTGCGGAGTCGCCCGCGAAGGAGATGCACTTGACGTTCTTCGATCCGAGGATCGCACCCAGGCCGCCGCGGCCGAACGCGCGCTCGTCGTAGGTCATCGCCGAGGCGAATCGGACTTCGTTCTCGCCTGCCGGCCCGATGGTGACGAGATTTTCGCTCTCGAGTCCGTGCCGCTCGTTCATCTCCTCGGTGACTTCCGGAACCGTCGCGCCTTCGAGCGCTGAAACCGTCTCGAACTCGATGCCCTCGTCAGTGACGTGGACGGCCAACAACTCGTCGCTCGCCCCGGTGAGTTCGACTACGGAGTGACCAGTGCCGACGAAGTTCCGCGAGAGATAGCCGCCAGCGTTCGAAGAGAGAATACCGTCGGTCAGTGGGGAGAGCCCCGTCATATTCATCCGGCCGGTGAAGCTCATATCGGACTGCTGGAGCGGTCCGGCGGCCAGATAGACCCGGTTCTCCGGGCCGAGCGGGTCGGCGTCGAACGGGATCCGGTCGTGCGCCAACTTCGTCGAAATCCCCCGTCCGCCGATGAACTCCTCGAGTTCCTCGTCGATGGTGGTCGTCTCCGTCTCCCGGTCGCCGACGTCGATGGTCAAGAGTGATCCTGTCGCGTGGAGCATACTATACGTATGCATAACCCGATACAAAAACTATTCGCAGACGGCGCCGCAGCGCACATTCACCCGACAGCGCGGCGGATTGTGGAGCGGGCGACGGGTGGATCGGCGCCGATGGCGGCGTTCGCACGAGCGCAGCGAGAGTGCGTGTACTCTGAAGCTGCCCCCATCGCTCGGTACGCTTCGACTGACAGACCGTCCGGCTCCCCACCGTCTCCGTGGGGCACTGTCCCCCGCGCCCTGACGATCGGAGACTCGCGTTTTACTTCTGAAAATCCCGAGGAATAATTGTATCTTGTTTCTCTCGGTTTATTATAGCCTAAAATAAAGATTTATTCTGTGATCCTACACAATACTAGATAATTGTAGATGATATATGAAGTAGTTGTATATTGCGTTTCTCGGCCGTTCTCTCTGTCAGTCTTAGCAAATGGATACGCTCCACCGGACGTCGGGGCAGTTCGTTTCCATCATCGGGAGAGAGCGACACTGCTGGCAGCCGTCCATTTTCGTTTTGAAAATGCGGGACGCTGCAATCGGTGGCCCACCCTCTGGCCGATCACTCAGTCACGCGGACGCCTTCGGCGTCGGGTCGCCACCGCATCACGCGCTCGTGGAGGGGTGCGAGGACGCCGTATTCGACGACGATCAGGAAGACCACGAAGATGATGAGCCAACTCATCATCGTCGGGAGGTCGTACTGATCGAAGTACCGTCGGAACATAAATCCGACACCGCGGGTGAGGAGGAACGCCTCGACGAGTAGCGTGATCTTCCACCCGATCGAGAGGGCTGAGCGGAAGCTCGCGAACAGGAACGGTGCGAGTTGGGGGACGATGATGTCGGTGAACATCTGCACCCGATCCGCGCCGAAGAATTCCGCCATCTCGGCGAGGTCCGAATCGAGGTTCCGTGCGCCCTCCCACATATTCAGTGCGACGAAGGGCGTGATGACGACTGGGACCGCGAAGAACCCGCTGCTCGCGTTGAATCCGATCCAGATGGCCGAGATGAAGACGATCACGAGCGATGGGATCGCGAGCCAGGCGTAGATCCACGTCGAGATGGTGCTCTCGAGCGTTTCGCTCCGCCCGAGCGCGATCCCCAGAAGTGTTCCCAGGATCATCGAGACGATCAGTGACGAAAAGAGCATCTCGATCGTCTTCCAGACGTGGAAGTAGAACATATGATCGTACGGTCCCGGCGTTGTCAACACCGTAACGAGCGAATCCACCGTCTCCGGAAGTCCCGGGAGGACCTCCGGGTAGGTGATCCCGCCGGCGTACCAGATGGCGAGAAGGGTCGCGATCGACGCCACGCCGTACCCGAATCGCTGCGTTCGGTTCATCTCACTCCACCACGTGCTCGTGGAACTCTCTGTACAGTTCCGCCTCGCGCTGGGCGATTTCGGGGTCGTCGTACTGGCGCGGCCGCTCGATTCCGATATTCCGCCGGGCGAACATCTTTCCGTTGGAGTTCATCATATAGAGGTAATCCGAGAGGAACACGGCCTCGTTGATGTCGTGAGTGACGAACAGGATCGTCTTCTGCTCCCGCTGCCAGATGTCGAGTAACTCCTGCCGGAGGTCGCGGGCCGTGATCTCGTCGAGACTACTGAACGGTTCGTCCATCAGGATGATCTCGGGTTCGATCGCGAGCGCTCGTGCGATGGCCACCCGCTGTTTCATCCCCCCGTAACAAGCTCATAGAACTGCCACGGATCGGGTGGGGCCGCGCGAACTACGACGAAGTGCTGAAAGACGGCGAGTTGGTCGGGCTCTCGCACTCGCGGTCCTACGAGTACGACGCCGGCACCATCATCTCGCTGTGCAGCATCGACGTCGACCACGCGGACCCGGGCACAGAGGTCACGCTCGTGTGGGGCGACGAGGACTCACCGAACCCGAAAGTCGAGCGGCACGAACAGACCGAGATCTCGGCGACGGTCGGTACAGTCCCGTACTCGCCGGATCGACGGAAGGGCGAATAAGTGACGCACCGGTCCGTCGAATCGCTGCTCCTCGAGGGCGACCGCCTGCGATCACGACTCTCTCGAACCTTCCACCGTCCGCCGTAGCACCGTTTCCGACAGTTTCGGAATTATTTATGTGAATGATTGTGGTAAATACCTGATTTCGGCGGTGTCCTAACATATGTACTTGTGATATGAAGGTCCGAGCGGTGGACACCCGTGGCCCGTCGTGGGGTAGACCTGCGGCTGATCTCGATACGACAGTTTCGGAAGAGTGCGAACCGCGTGCACGGGTGTTCAGTCGCGTCACACGACGACGTGGTCCGTTTTCCATCGAAAATGCGGGATTACGCACAGCTATTTATGCGATTGTGTTCCGAAACTGTCGGAATACCGTTCCGTCTCCCGATCTAATCGCAAAGCTAAGGAGTCGGGGCGGCAAACAGAACGTAAGACAATGACAAACGATGCGGTGAAGTTGCGGTCGATCCAGCGGGTCTTCGAGATTATCGAACTGTTACAGGAACACGGTCCGATGGGAACCACCGAGATCACAGAGTCGCTGGACGTCCCGACGAGTACCGCTCACGACTACCTCTCGACGCTGTATGACCTCGAATATCTGATCAAGGTCGACGGGAAGTACGACCTCGGGCTGCGGCTGTTGGATCACGGCATCGGGGCGCGAAATCGGCATCCGATCGCGCGCGAAGGGAAATCGACGATCGAACAGTTGGCGAATACGACGGGCGAGGCAGTCTGGCTCGTCACCGAAGAACACGGACAGGCCGTCTACCTGGATTACGCGCTCGGCGAGTACGCGGTTCAGACGCACGCTCGCATCGGCACTCGGTCTCACCTGCACTATCTCGCCTCTGGGAAGAGTATCCTCGCGCACCTCCCCAGAGAGCGTGTCGAGGAAATCCTCGACCACCGAGGACTCCAACAGCAGACCTCACGGACCGTCGACTCCCGGGAGGCTCTCTTCGAGGAACTGGAGGCCACTCGGGAACGCAACTACGCGCTCAACGATCAGGAGAACGTCAGGGGCGCCCGCGCGATAGGGAAGGCCATCATCGTCGACGGCGACGTCGTCGGCGCAATCAGCGTGGTCGGACCAGCGAATCGGCTCACCGACCAACAACTGGAGAACGGACTCGTCGATCGGGTCCTGGGTGCGGCGAACGAACTCGAACTCAGACTCAGTCAGGCGTGAGACTGCGGCCGTGGCCTCACTCCCGTTGGCACTGACACCCGCGCTCGTCGAGGAACTCCGCCACCGAGTACTGCTCCCCGCACTCCTGACACAGCACCTGCAGGTCGAGCAAGACCTCGAACGCCCCCGCGTCGATCCGTTCGGTCTGCCTGAGCTTCTCGATCCGCTCTTCGGTGACCGAGAGCGTGCGTGTCATCAGCCGCTGGATGCTCTGGAGGTCCTTGTCGACTTTCTCCTGATCCGAGAGCTTTCGGTACTCAGCGTCCCGGTACTCCGTCAGGAACGATCGGATCGCCTGGTAGCTGACGAAATCTGACTCCAGATCGTCGACGTCGATACCGTTCTGCTCCAATCGGTTTCGGGTGTCCGTCCGAACACCGGTACTGACGTCGTCTTCAGTGAGGTTTCGATACGTCGAGTCCACGTCACTCTCGAGGGCGCTCATCCCCGCATCGATGAGGGCCTGCTCCAGAAGCTGTTTGTTGAAGTAGTCCGCCAGATCACGGAGACTGGTGCGTTCGACCCCGTCGCCCGTCCAGCGCACTTCCAGTTCGTCGCCGAGGCCGCGGAGGTCGTACTCTTCAATCAGTCGCGCAACCTTGCTCGAAGGTCTGTTGTCGGTCGTGTTGGCCATAAATTGGAATCCGCCCGTAATCTATAATCAGATTGATGTTACGCGCGTGAAGTCGTCGTCAAGCGCCTGCGCGTCCTCGGGTAGCAGCGCCACCACGAGGAAGTCCGCGTAGTCGGCGAAGTACTCGACGAGCGCAGCGATTCGATCGGAGTCGATGGCTTCCAGCGAGTCCAGAAGCATAAACGGCACCGACTCGTGGAGGTCGTGGACGAGGTATCCTGCCAGCGCGAAAATCAGTCCCGTGACCTCACGTTCGCTCTCCGAGAGGTGGTCGATGGTGTCCTCGTACGCTGCCCCGTTCTCGGTGGTCCGCACGATGTGAAGTTCGAACTTCGTCTCTGCTTCGCTGGCGTCGCCAGCCTCGATCCGCTCGATCCAGATCCGCTCGATGTTCTCGTAGGCGAGCAGGTCGAGAATCGACTCCATATGATCGTTGAACGAGGCCACCGCCTCGGCCTCGATCTGGTCGATCTTCGTCCGTTGGTCGGTGAGTTCGTCGACGAGCCCCGAACGCCGCTCACGCAGTTCTTCGGCCCGATCGACGTCGTCTTCGATTTCTTCGATCTCGTCGGTGATCTCGTCGAGATCCGACTCCAGGGTGTCGATCTCGAACTCGAGTTGGTTCGCTTCTTTGTGGAGCGAGAGAATCTCGTCGAAGTCGGCGGATTCGAGACTGTCGACCTCCGACTCAAGCGCTTCGACATCGTCAGTCAGCGATTCGCGCGTCTTCTTGAGCGTGTCGACTTGACCGTTCCGTCGGTCGAGTTCGTCGTCGATGTCGTCGAGTTTCCGCTCGATCTCGGTCCGGCGGCGCTGTTTCTGCGTCGCCTCCCGCTGTTCTTCTTTACGATCGTCGAGATCGCTTTTGACTTCGTTGAGGGTCTCGACCTTCTCGCTTCGGAGGTCTTTCAACCGCTCGATTGTAGACTCGATCTGACCGCGATCCACGGACGAACCACACGTCCAGCAAACGACGGTGTCGTCGTCGCCGACCAACTGGTCCGTCACCGAACTGTCGCCGGCGGCCGCCGCAGCCCCGCCGTCTTGAAGCAGTTCGTAGTCCTCGGCTTCGAGGCGCTCTTCGTTATACTGGATCAGGCTCCGGAGCTCGTTAATCTCGGTGTTCAAATCCTGACGCTTGCTACGGAGACGATCGATCTCGGCCTCCAGGTCCCGGTGATCGCCCATCGGCGTCTCCGGGAGTTCGTCGAGATCGTCTTGTAACCCGCTACGCTCGCGCTCGAGCGAGGAGATGCTCTCGTTCTGCCGTTCGATCTTCCGGCGAACCGATTCGAGTTCCGAACGAGTCTCTCGGAGATCCTGCAGTTTCGATTCGAGTTCTGCCTGCTCCTTGCGACCCTGCTCGACGTCTCGGCTGCTATCGTCGATCTCCGCTTCGAGTTCAGCAAGTTCCTCCCGCTTGTCCTCGATCTGCTCTCGGAGATTGTTGCGCTGTCGTTCGAGATCCGGGAGATCACGCTTCCGCGATTCGATCTGCGCGAGTTCGTCGTTGATGTCGCCCTTCTCTGATTCGAGACGACGGATCTCCTCGCGAATCGCCTCCACGTCGACGGGCCGCATAATCACGTCCCGGAGTTGATCCTCTCGGGCAGCGGCCTGTCGGGCGTCGTTCGTTTCCAGCAGGAAGGCGAAGAGGTCGGCGACTTTCGGATCCTCGAGGTACGGTTCGCCCTCGAACTGGACCCCGTCGCCGACACGTTTCACCGTCCGTTCGTACGTGGTGTCACCGAGTGTTAGTTCCACTTTCCCCCGGTCGGCGTCGCCCTTGAGCGAGACGCGCTCGCTTCCCATCGCACACATAATCGAGCGCAAGAAGGATGTCCGATTTGTCGCGTTCTTCCCTGTCAGGACGGTTACGCCGCGAGGGATCTCTACGTCAGTCTGATCGATCCCGCCGATGTTCTCGACGGTGAAATGAGCAGCCTCAGTCAGTTGCCCGGATGTAGCCATACCAGTGTTAATTGTCTATGTATATATATACTTTGTGTAACTACTCGGGACTGAGTACCTCTTTACTATCACCCGGTATTCGAAGCTACCGGACGCAGAGTGCGAGCAACTACCGTTTCGTCCGAACCCCGGGTACCGAGCGAGGAACGATTGGGGAGCCACCGATACCGAAAGAGGCAGCTTCTGAGCATCACACCATACACAGTACGTGAACGCTCTGTAAGTAATGCATCGCCGGCTCCTCTGTGTCGGTTCTGAGATAACAGTTGTACTTTCGTTATGGATCAAACACAAATAAACAGTGGTGGATACAACCACCGCTGACCAGTCGGATCCGATATTCAAATCACCGCTGTGCGGAGTCGAAGGTCACCAAACGAGTCGGTGGCCTGTAACACAGTATCTCCGATTTGATCGCGCAGGATGCTGCTTATTTCGGACGTAGCCGGACAGGCCGACGCTCGCTGCCGTCGTCGGATTCTCTCTTTGGGGGCAGTGGAATCATCGATTATATGCGGCGAATTTCTCTGTCAGTGCCGCTCAGAGTGGATTCAAGTTCGCTCAGTGGCAGCCGAACGGCTCAACCAGCGCGTTCGAGATAACCGCAGTACTTAGGTCGTCGGGGACACACTGTGGTGATAGGGATGACGAACGGTCCATCCACCCTGAAGACGATCCAGCGCGCGTTCGAAATTCTGGACCTACTCAAGAGAGAGAAACAGTTGGGCGTCGCGGAACTAGCACAGACACTCGATTTGCCGAAGAGCACTGTCCACGACTACCTTCGAACCCTGCGCACGATGGGATACGTCGTCAACGACGGCGGGAGATACCAACTCAGTCTGCAGATCCTCGAACTCGGCGGACAGGTGAAGTACCGAAATCGACTCTTTCATGTCGCCAAACCGCAACTCGAACGCTTAGTCGATGAGACCGGTGAGCAGGCCAGCATCAACGTGGAGGAGCGTGGCGAGTTCGTTATTCTCCATACGGAGTTCGGGGCAGACGCTCTCCGTCTTGGAATCTATCCCGGGCTCCGGACGCCGATCCACACGCACGCCGGTGGTAAAGTAATCCTAGCACACCTTCCAGAGGACCGGATCGAACAGATCGTCGCCGAGCGCGGTCTGGACGCGCCAACGGAGTACACGATCACGGATCCGGACGACCTCGTCGACGAACTCGCAACGCTCCGGGACCAGGGCTACGGCATCGACCGAAACGAACAGGTCGTCGGGATGGGCGCAGTGGCCGCACCGGTCCAGGTCGAAGACCGGGTGGTCGGCTCTGTCGGGGTCGTCTGTCCGAGCGACAGTCTCCTTGAGGACGACTACCGGGAGACCCTCGCCGCGGAGGTACAGAAATCTGCCAATATCGTCTCGGTCAACTACCAGTACGCCCCCTGATCGAGTGAAACAGGAGTGCGAGTATCTCGAACGGTGGTGGACTGGGGCTGCCCTTTCGGATCCTCCCGACAGAATAATTAATATAATTAATTATATTTCTCCGATACCGATGGCCGAACCACGTGAACTGGGGAAGTATTACTACTACGAGTAGGGCTTCGAAACGATCGACGAAATTGACGAGTGGTTCGAATGGCAGGTCCCCGAGGAGTTCAATATCGCTGCGTACGTCTGCGACCGGTGGGCGGCCGTACGAAAGCACCGCGTCGCGCTGTATCACCGGAGTGCCAAAGACACCGAGTCGGCATATACATTCAGACAGGTACAGCAGCGGGCGAACCAACTCGCGAACTACCTCGTCGAACAGGGAATCGGCCGGGGTGATCGGGTGGCGATTACCGGAACCCAGCGCCTCGAATCGCCGGTCGGCCATCTGGCCGTGTTCAAGATCGGAGCCGCATCAGTCCCGCTTACTGTCCTTCTGTGTACGGACGGCCTCCGGTACCGACTCGCGGACCGTGAGGCGACCACCCTCCTCGCCGACCGCAGCGCGATCGAAGCGATTCGGTCGGCCCGCGACGACGTGGACTCACTGAACCTCGTGATTACGAACGACGCCTTCGACGACGTGAGCGAAGTGAACTTCTGGAACGCCATTGAGGAACACGACACGCAGTTCGAGACTGCGTCGACGGCCGCCGACGAGACGGCGTTCATCATCTACTCCAGCGGGGGCCCTGTTTGGGCTGATCTACTACTTTTTCAATCGTACGTCTTTAGAAGTGGCGAGCCGAACGGTCATCCAGGACAAAACCGGATCGATCCTCTGTGGGATCCGCCCCCATCGGGTAGCGTCGATTATTTTCGTTTTGAGTGCCGCAATCGCCGTGCTGGTCTACAAACCCGAGCAGATATGATAAAGATAACCCACACTCGGGACAGAGTCGTCACCGTTGCGATGTTCGCCGCTCTTCTGGCTGTATTGCCACTGTTCTTCGAACCCTCGACGACTTACATTTCCCGACGCTTCGTCCGTGTGATGATCTTCGCTATCTTCGCGATGGCCCTCAACATTATCTTCGGCGAAACCGACCAACTGATCCTCTTTATAGGTGGGATCGCCGCAGTCGGTGCGTATACGACCGCACTGACCGCCGAGGCGGTCGGAATCTCACCGTGGCTCACGCTCTTTCCGGGCGCGCTCACTGCTGGCCTCCTGGGTGCGGTAGTCTGTTATGTGGCCGCTCGCCGGCAGTTCACCGTGATTGTGCTCGCAATCGTGACCTTCGCGTTCCAGATGATCATCTCCGAGGTGCTTGTCGGACTGCGGGACATCACCGGCGGCAGCACCGGATTCCCGTTCTCCGGGCTTCAACTACCCGTCGTCGAACGGCTGACCGGGCTGGGGTCGTACGCGGTCCAGTTCTACGCTCTGCTCGCCATCTTCGCAGGCGTGCTGGGCGTCTACACCTGGTTGCGCCGCTCGAAGTACGGGCTGGCGTTCGCCGCCATCCGGCAGGACGAGTTCGCCGCCCGCGCCACCGGCGTGAACGTCGTCAAGCTGAAAGTGTTCGCTGGCTTCATCGCGACGTTCGTCATCGGGCTCGTTGGACCGTTCTACGGCCAGGCGACCGGAATCATCATCCCGTCTCTGTACAGTTTCAACGCCGTCGACGTGCTCGTGCTGATCCTGCTCGTTCTCGGAGGACTACGCTCCCGGTACGGCCCGCTCGTCGGCGCCGCCGTGGTGATCTATATCGACGATGTTCTCGGTAACTTCGGTCAGTGGCGGACCGTGGCGTTCGGCCTCCTGCTGACGATTCTCTTCCTCTACTTCCGGGACGGGATCGTTCCCTCCCTGCAGTCGCTGGTGGACAACCGGGAGTTACCACCGGCACTCAGTGCGGCCCTCGGTCGTGGCAAGTCAGAGTGACGATGCTGAACCGCTATTCGACGGCGTGCTGGTAAATTCACGCGATGGAGTGAACCGCTAAATGCGCCGACCGGACGGGTATAAACACCGATACATTAAATATGAACGATCCAAACGTTGAGACGATGGACACAGAAATCGGGAGCCTCGCAGTCCTCGGAGCCGGCAGTATGGGCCACGGTATCGCGGAGGTGGCCGCAATCGCCGGTTACGATGTCGTCCTTCGCGACATCGAGGAGGACCTCGTCGAGGACGGCTACGAACAGATCGAGTGGAGTCTCGGGAAACTCGCCGAAAAGAACCAGATCGAACAGGATCCCGATGATATACTTTCGCGACTCTCGACGACCGTCGATCTCGAGGCGGCGGTCGCGGACGCCGACCTCGTGATCGAGGCCGCGCCAGAGGATCTGGAGATCAAGCGGGACATCTTCGCAGACGTGGACGCAGCGACGGGCGAGGAGACGATTATGGCGACGAACACCTCCAGTCTTTGTGTCGGTGACATCGCCGACGCGACCGACCGACCGGAGCACGTCTGTGGAATGCACTTTTTCAACCCGCCGGTGAAGATGGACCTCGTGGAGGTCGCCGCCGGAAAGAAAACGACGGATGAAGTCATCGACGCTGGCGTCGCGTTCGTCGAGTCCCTCGACAAGACACCGATCCGCGTCAGAAAGGACATCCCGCAGTTCGTCGTCAACAACGTCCTGACGCCGTATATGGGTGAAGCGGGATTCATATACGATGAGGGCGAGGTGGAAATTCAGGACGTCGATGCCGCGATGGTGTTTCAGCGGGGCTACCCGATGGGGCCGTTCGAACTCAACGACTTCGGCGGGCTCGACATCTTCTATCACAGTCGCGACCAGTGGAACGACCCGATTCCGGAGTCGATCAGTTCCCGCGTCGAAGCGGACGACCTCGGGCGAAAGACCGGCAGGGGATTCTACAACTACGACGACGGCGATGGGGTCAACTACGAACCCACCGACGGCGAGGGGATCGACACCCTCCGGATCGAAGCCCGAATGGTCAACGAGGCGGCAAAGCTCGTCGGCGACAACGTGGCTGACCCCGAAGACATCGATATTGGAATGCGTCTCGGTGGCGGGCTTCCTGAGGGGACCTGCCGCACCGGGGACAAACTCGGTCTCGACAACGTCCTCGAAAAACTGGAAAACCTCCACGACCGGACCGGAGCCGAGCGGTACGAACCCGCCGAATACCTCGTGCAACTGGTCGGAAACGGTCACATTGGCGAAAAGTCCGGTCAGGGTTTCTACGACTACAGCGACGGCGGGCCCTATCACTACATCAGTCACGAACTGACCAACTCGGGCAAGTTACACGTCCTCTTCGACCGCGAGGAGCGACTGAACGCGTTCTCGACGGATATGTTCGACGAGGTCAAGCGACTCCTCGAATCGGTCGACGACGAAGAAGTCGCCTGCGTGGTGTTCGAGGGGGCCGGTGACCGGGCGTTCTCCGCCGGTGCGGACATCACCGGGTTCACGACCGCCGATCCAACGGAGTTGGCGAGCGTCGACGAGACGGTCCAGACGATCTACGAGTTCCCGCGGCCGACCGTCGCGAAGATCGATGGCTTCTGTCTGGGTGCGGGCCTCGAAGTCACGCTCGCCTGTGACCTCCGGTATGCGACCACCGGCTCTCGACTCGGTAGCCCGGAGATTGATGTCGGATTGATCCCCGGCGGCGGTGGCACCCAGCGCCTCGTCCGTCTCGTCGGGGAACCGCGGACCAAAGAGATGATCTACCGCGGTATGGAGTTGTCGGCCGAACGGGCCGAAGCGTGGGGCATCCTCAACCGCGCCGTCGACGAGAGCGAGTTCGAGGAGACGATCGACGACGTGGTCGACGACCTCGTCAACGGTCCACAGACTGCGCTCGAAGTCGCAAAGCAGGTGATCCAGGAGGGCCAGGACGCCAGCCTCGAAACCGGTCTCTCGCTGGAGTCACAGGGCTTCGGTCTGCTGGCGACGACGGACGACATGCTCGAAGGAGTCGCGGCCTTCAGTCAGGACCGAGAGCCCGACTTCGGGGGTGACTGACGTGACGCGAAACGTCGGCGTCGTCGGCGGCGGTCACACCAAGTGGGGGACCAGAGAGGCCAGCTATAAGGATCTGATCCAGGAGGCCGGCAAGGCCACCTTCGACGACACGCCGAACGTCGGCCCCGAGGACGTCGAGGGGCTCTTCGTCGGGACCGTCCAGCCGGAGCGATTCGCGTTCCAGACGCACGTCGCGCCGATGGTCGCTGAGTTGCTCGGCATCGACGTAGGCAGTATGATCGCGCGGACGGAGCTCGCCTGCGCCAGCGGACAGGCGGCACTCCGGTACGCGTGGCTCGCCATCGCTGCGGGTCAGTTGGATACCGCCCTCGTGCTGGGTGTCGAGAAGATGAACCTCCCGCGGGAGTACTCCGCGGAGGCGCAGGCCAGTATGGCGAACGTGATGGACCGGGAGTTCGACGGCGTCAACGGCTTTAACGCGCCGCCGTACTTCGCGATGATCGCCCAGCGGCATATGCACGAGTATGACACCACCCGAGAGCAACTCGCGCAGGTGGCGGCGAAAAACAAGTCACACGCCGCCTCCAACGAGTTCGCGCAGTTCCAGAGTGAGGTCTCCGTCGACGACGTCGTCGATTCATTCGAACTCTCGCCGCCGCTGTGTCTGTACGACTGCAGCGGGGTGACCGACGGCGCGGCCGGCCTAATCCTGATGAGCGAGGGGAAAGCCCGGGAAGTGACCGACGACCCCGCCTGGATCACCGGCAGCGGCCAGGCGTGTTTCTCGGGCAACTCGATCAACAATCTCCCGTCGATGTCGGCGTGGCCGCAGGCGGCGACCGCGGCCGAGCAGGCCTACGAGCAAGCGGGGATCGACGATCCGCTCGACGGTCTCGACGTCGCCGAGGTCCACGACTGCTTCTCGATCAGCGAAATCGTCGAGTACGAAGACCTCGGCTGGGTCGAGAAGGGCGAGGGCGGTCAGTTCATCGAAGACGGTCGAAGCGAACTCGACGGCGACATCGCCGTCAACCCCCGCGGTGGCCTGCTGGGTTGTGGTCACCCGCTGGGGGCGACCGGCGTCTCCCAGGCGCTGGAGGTGTTCAATCAGTTCCGCGGGACCGTCGAGCGCGACCGGCAGGTCCCTGACCCGGAGACCGGACTGATTCACAACCTCAGCGGGAGCGCCTCGGTGCACAGCGTGATGACTCTCTCACGGGAGCGACCCTGACAATGACTGACAATAACGACCTCACAGACGACTCGGACGCGCGACCGACCATCCGGACGGACGGCGGCAGAGACGTCGTCGAACTACCCGACAGGGTCGAACTACCGCGGCTGCTGGATTTCTACGAACTCCAGACGGCAGAGACGACGCAGATCGCGGAGTTCTACGACAACCTCCGCGATGAGCAGTTGACGACAACCGAATGCCGGGAGTGCGATGAACTGCACTTCCCGCCCCGGATCGTCTGTCCCGAGTGCCAGAGCGACGACCTGGAGTACGTTGATCTTCCACACGAAGGGGAACTGTTCGCATTCTCGACGGTCCGCGCCGGCGCGCCGATGGGGATGGAAGACGACGTACCGTTCGTCATCGGTATCGTCGATCTTGGCGACGTCAGGCTCTCGGCCCACCTCAGCGACGCAGCGTACGACGACCTTGCGATCGGCGACCCCGTCGAACTCAAGATCGTCGAGATCGACGGTCCGATCGACCACGAGCGGGTATTTTATCGCTTTGAGCCCAAAGAACCCTGATATGAAAGATTACGAACTCACCATCACGAAGTTCCTCCGGCGAGCCGTCGACGCCTTCGGCCACAAGGAGATCGTCTCCAAACTGTCGGACGGATCGCTCCATCGGTACACGTACGCCGACGCCTACGAGCGGATCTCTCGACTCGCCCACGCCCTCGACGACTACGGGCTCGAAATGGGTGATCGGGTGTCGGTGATGGCGGTCAATCACTACCGACACTACGAACTGTACTTCGGTCCCTCCTGCAGCGGTCGGAGCATCCACACCACGAACCACCGCCTGCCGGAGCACCACCTCACTGAGATCATCAACGAGGCCGAAGACCGGATGCTGTTCGTCGACCCGCAGTTCGTCGAGACGGCCGAAGCCGTCGCTGACGACCTCGAAACGGTCGAGCAGTACGTCGTTCTCGACGACGAACTGCCCGAGACGTCGCTGGAGCCAGTCGTGGACTACGAGTCGTTCATTGCGGGCTACGACACCGAGTACGACTGGCCCGAACTCGACGAGGAGTGCGAGTTCGCGCTGTGTTACACTTCCGGGACTACAGGGCTCCCGAAGGGGGTCCAGTACCGTCATCGGCGGATGTTCCTGCATACGCTCGTTCACGGGCACGTGGACGTGTTCGGTGTGAGCGAAAACGACACCGTGATGCCGGTCGTGCCGATGTTCCACGTCAACGGGTGGGGCTTCCCCTACTCGGGGACGTTTTACGGCTCAAAACTCGTCCTGCCGGGACAGCACACGAGTCCGCAAGACGTCGCCGACCTCGTCGAGGCCGAGGACGTAACCGTCGCCACGGCGGTCCCGACGGTCTGGATCGAGATGGACAGTTATCTCGAATCCAGCGAGGGCGACCCTCTCGAGACGCTCGACCGTGTGTTGACTGGCGGAAGCGCGCCCCCGGCGTCGCTGATGCGGAAGTACGAGGAGGTGTACGAGGCCCCGATATACCAAGGCTACGGGATGACCGAGGCGTCGCCACACCTGGCGAACACCTTCGAGACAACGGAGATGCAGAACCTCCCCGAGGAGAAACGCTACGAACTCAATCGGAAGGCCGGCATTCCCGCGCCCGGTGTGCAGATCCGCCTTCGAACGCAGGACGGCGAGTCAGTTCCGCACGACGGCGAGACGCCGGGTGAGATTCACGCCCGTTCGCCGTGGCTCACCGACGGCTACTTCAAGCGGCCGGAGGCCAACGCGCAGTCCTTCGAGGATGGGTGGTTCAAGACCGGCGACATCGGGACGATCGACGAGTACGGCTACCTCGACATTGTCGACCGGATCGACGACGCGATCAAAAGCGGCGGGGAGTGGATCTCCTCAGTGGAGCTGGAAAACTCGCTCATCGACGCCGATGGCGTCGCCGAGGCGGCCGTAATCGCGGCCCCCCACGAGAAGTGGCAAGAACGGCCCGTCGCGTTCGTCGTCACCGAGGACCCCTCCGTAGACGAGCCGGCGCTCCGCGAGCACCTGCTCGAGACGTTCCCGAAGTGGTGGCTCCCGGACGTCTTCCGGTTCATCGACGAGATCCCAAAGACGACCACCCAGAAGTTCGATAAGAAAGACCTCCGAGACCAGTTCATCGAAGAGGAGGGCGAACTCCCGCTGGCGGAGTAACGCACCGACGGACAACATTTCGACCACGGGACATCAACGAGGAACACTATGGAATCCGAACTACTCACCGACGCAGTCGTTCCCGAAAACGCACAGGATCTGAAGGCACACACGCGAGACTTTGCGGAGACGGAAATGCGCCCCCGCGCAAGCGAGTACTTCCGATCGGCGGCGTATCCGGTCGAGGTCGTCGAAGCGGCATACGACGCCGGTCTGGTCGCACAGGAAATTGACGCGGCGTACGGCGGACCCGGCCGGTCGCTTGATGAAATCGTCGCGACCGTCGAGGAGTTCTTCCGGGCGGACGCGGGACTCGGCCTGGGAATTGTCAGCCAGAGTTTCGGTACTGAAATACTTCAGGAGTTCGGAACTGAGGCACAAAAGAGGGAGTACCTCCGCGCGGTCGCAGACGGCGAACTGCGGACCGGAATGGCGATCAGCGAACCCGACACCGGAAGCGACCTTGCGGGAATGGAGGCGACCGCCAAACTCGACGGTGACGAGTGGGTGCTCAACGGCGAAAAGTACTGGATCGGCAACGGCATCTCGGGCGATTACATCACCGTCTACGCCAAGACCGAAGACACCGACGACCGCCACAGCAACCACTCGTTGCTCCTCGTGCCGACCGACGCACCTGGCTACGAGGCCGAGTCGATCCCTGCGAAAATGGCCTACCGCGCCTCAGAACAGGCACACATCGTCTTCGACGACTGTCGGGTCCCGGAGGACAGTCTCCTCGGCGAGCGGGGTACCGGCTTCCGGATGGTCGCAGAGTTCTTCAACTCCGGACGGGTTCGGGTGGCGGCGCACGGCATCGGCCTCGCGGCCGCCGCGATTGAGGAGGCCTGGGAGTTCGTCCACGAGAGAGAGGAGTTCGGACGGGACGTGGCCGACTTCCAGTCGGTCCAACACGACCTCGCGGAGATGCGGATGGAGTTCGAGAGCGCCCGCGCCTTGGTGTGGCAAGCGGTCGACCAAGTGATGCGCGGCGACGACGCCGAGCGTTGGGCGGCGATGGCCAAAGCCAAAGCCACCGAAGTCGCCGCCGAGTGCGCAGAGACAGCGATGAAACTCCACGGCGGGCGCGCGCTGCTGGACGACGAGCGGGTCACCCGGGTCTACCGGGACGTTCGGATGCCGATGACCTACGAGGGCGTCGGCGCGGTCCAGCGGGATCTCATCTACCGCAACTTCTGAGAACCGATCACCGGGCCGCGTATCAACTGACACAACATTCTCTTCAATCGAATACATCCCGTCGCGACGGTGACGATAGCACCGCGGCGTAGTCGGGCGCGTCGGTGCCGTAAAAAGCGCCGCCAGCGACCTCGTCGGGGCGCGCTCAGTAGTTGGCGCGTCCGGTCGAGGCGATTGGCGGCGCCGTGTGCGGACCGTACGGGGCGTCGTCGAGGTACTCGCCGGCCGGTTCGAGGTAGTCGGCGAGCGTCGCGGCGGCCTCCTTGCGGAGCACCGTCACGGGGCTGTCGCCCTGGAGATAATCGAGGGCCTCACCTGCGGCATCGATGTTGTAATCGGCTGCACGCTCCCGACGTGCCGCATAGAGTTCGACCTCGTCACGGGCGACGGCGTCGTTCGAACGCATCGCGACGGCGACCGCCGAGGCGGCTTCGTCGGCGTCGGCGACACAGGAGTTCATTCCACGGGCACCGAACGGCGCCAGCAGGTGTGCGGCCTCGCCAGCGAGCAGGACGCGGCGGTGCTCGTCGACGAAGGAGTCAGCCTGCACCTGGAGGAACTTGTACGTCGAGGTCCACTCGATGTTGTCGACGTACTCCTCGCCCATAATGTCGCGGACGAACTCTCGCATCCGTTCGTCGCTCGCAATCTCGTCGGGGTCGTCGTCGCCGAGGCACTGGATGTCGAGCCGCCAGCCGCCGGTAAACGGCACGAGCATCACGTTCCGGCCGTCGGCGTTGGGTGAGTCGTAGTGGAAGAGCCGCTCGAACGGAATCGGCTCCTCGTCGATCGCGTTGTCGTCCAGCGTCGAGACGTCGACGATGATGAACGAGTTCTCCGACTGGGTCCCCTCGAACTCGGAGCCGATCTCGCTCCGGACCTGCGAGCCGCCGCCGTCGGCACCGATGAGGTACGGCGTCTCCCACTCCTGACCGTCGGCGGTCTCGACGTGGACGCTGTCCGGCGTCGATTCGACGGTCTTCACACCGGCGTCCCAGTGAATATCGATGCCCGCTGCGTCGAGCGCTTCGTGCATATACTGCTCGGTGACGACCTGCGGGAGGCTCGAGAAGTGCGGGATCTCGCTGTCGCCGCCCGGGTTGTCGTAGGTTCGTCGGAAGACGGTCTTGCCGCGCCACTTCGTGTGACGGGTGGGCCAGACGAGACCCTCTTCGACGAGGTCCTTGCCGAGGCCCGGATGGATCCGTTCGAGGGTTCTGAGCGTCGCACCGTGAACGTAGATGGCCCGGCTGCCGTCGCGGTCGCGGTCCTCGGAGTCTGCCTCGACAATTGCTGCGTCCACACCCCGGGCGTGAAGCCCAAGAGCTGCCGCCATCCCCGTCGGTCCCGCACCGGCGATCAACACTGGCTGGTCGGAGTCAGTTGAACTCATCGTCTACACCAAATGATTACGACAGGCTGCACATAATGATTGCGGTCAGACCGGGGTGAGACGGCCAAAAACGAGTAGTACGGCCGCCATACCAGGGGCTAGTCTATCGGCGGGCGGTGCGACTGCGTGTCGGTGGAAGTGCCTCAGTTCAGGCCGAGTTTCGTGGCGACCCAGTGGTCGCGGACCGCGAAGACGAGCTCCTCTTCGTCGTCGAAGTCTGTCGTCTCCGCGACGAACTCGTTCCACTCGCCACGGGGGATCAGTTCGAGTTCCGACGCGGAGGACGCCGAGGAGGGACTTTCGGCCACCATCTCGTCGAAGGTGTCGAACGCAGTGTGCGCGGTCATAAATGCCTCGTCGAAGAGTTCTTCGAGGGGTACTTCCTCGTCTTCTGCGACGATGTCCCGCGGGTTCGGCAGGTCCTCGGCTTCCTCAGCAGCCTGTTTAAGATTGTCCGGTAACGCCATACCAGGGCATTTGGTCTACCGTATATAAACCTTTCTGGTCCGCACGTCAGCAATTGTCATACGCCGCCGACCCGTCGCCCGGATCGAGGAACTGCGACCGATATGGATCAGGTGACTGTCGAAGGACTTTCCACACCGGCACCCCAGATGTAGGTGATGCAATATTACGAGGACATCGAAGTCGGATCGACCGCGTCCTTCGGGTCCTACGAAGTCACCGCCGAGGAGATCAAATCGTTCGCAGCGCAGTACGACCCGCAGCCGTTTCACATCGACGAGGAGGCGGCCGCGGAGTCGATGTTCGGCGAACTCGTCGCCTCGGGATGGCACACGATGGCGATGTGTATGCGGATGGTGAGTCAGAACCCCGAACCGGTGGCGGTCCTTGCCGGCGTCAGTGCCGACGAAATCCGGTGGCACAAGCCGGTGACGCCGGGGCTCCGTCTCGAACTCCACACCGAAGTCATCGAAAAGCAGCCTTCGGACCGCGACATTAGCGGATTCATCACCCGTGGTATCGAAGCGCGCGACCAACACGGAGACACTGTGGTCACGTACGAGACGACGGCGCTGGTCAAAACCCTCGAATACGACGAGTAACCAGGAGCAGATTACGCTCCCGGGACGCGCGCTGCGACAGCGTGTCGCATCGTAGTATCACTATTGAAAACCAGCCGGACAGGTTAATGTGTCCCCACCAGTCATCCAGAGTTGATGACGAAGCAAAGTCCGGTACCGCGGGACGCAACACTCGTCCCTGACTTTTCTGAGATACGTGACGATGCCGAACGCTACCGTGCTGAACGCGACCACTGGCGCAGCCTGTTCAACCAACTCGCCGCAGGGATTCCAGAGCCGGTAATCGCCGTCGACGACGACGGCCGACTGACACACTGGAACGAGATGCAGACCGAGTTCACCGGGCTCCCGGCCGAAGAGGCCCTCGGAAGACCCGCCCACGAGGTGATCGGGACCGAAGCCGTCACCGAAACGCTCGCGGAGAAAGTCGCGCGGACTGGCGAGCGGATCAGAGAGAACGACGTCCGGACCATCACCAGCGCCGACGATGAGAAGCGTCACGGTCGGGCGATGGGTGTCCCCTTGACGGCGCCCGAGGGTGGTGTCGTCGGGTCCTTCGAAATCCTCTATCGCGTCACGGACCTCGTCAAGCAACGGCAGTCGATGCAGGAGGTCCAGACCCGGGTCCGCGAAGACCTCGAGGAGACCGTCGGAGGACTGGAGTCGGCCTCTTCACAGGTGACAGAGAACGTCGACGTGATCGCCGATGTCGCAGAACAGGAAGCCGAGCACGTCCGGGACGTCGACGACGAGATCCAGACGTTCAGCGCGACGACTGAGGAGGTCGCTGCGAGCGTCGAGACCATCTCGACGCAGAGTTCCGAGACGGCGGACCTCGCAACCCAATCGGAGGAGTCGACGAGCGAACTGCTGCAGACGGTCGCAGACGTCGCCGACGCCAGCGACCGAATGGCTGACGACGCGGTTGATCTCGCCGACCAGGTCGAAGAGATCGACGACGTCGTGGCCGTGATCGACGACATCGCCGACCAGATCAACATCCTGGCGCTGAACGCCTCGATCGAAGCCGCTCGGGCCGGTGAGGCCGGCGAGGGCTTCGCCGTGGTTGCCGACGAGGTAAAATCGCTCGCAGCGGAGTCCAAACAGGAGGCTGAGCGGATCGAAGGGCTCGTAGAGTCGGTCGCAACGATCGCCACGGAGACAGTCAACGGGGTCAAACAGACCGCAGAGCGGGTCGACGAGATCGAATCGCAGATCGAGACGGTGAACGAGAACCAACGCGAGATTCAGGACGCGATCGCGGACGTCTCAGAGCAATTAGAACAGATCGCAACCGCCACCGACGAGCAGGCGTCGAGCGCCGAGGACATCTCTACGATGTTGGGAACGACTGTCGAAGGCGTCGAACGGATCGCCGACGAAGTGGCCGAACTCGCCGCCGCCAATCAACAACAGAGCGACCAGGTCGCCGAGATCCGGCAGAGCGTCGAGTCACTGGAGCGAAACCTGAACGCCGTGATCGACGAGAACTGAGACGGCAATCGGGTCGTGAAACCGTCTGCCCGACGGCGATCCGTGGACAGGTCTCGAACCGTTACGTTTCTCCTGGAGTGCTGCCACAGACGAGCACGGGACGATGTGTGCCGAGAATGACGTCCTGCGTTACGCTCCCGAACAGCGCCTTTCCCGCGGGCGAGCGCTTGCGCCCACCGACACAGATCTGATCGACATCGTACTCCTCGGCGAACCGCAGGATCTCGTCGGACGACGACCCGCTCGCCTCCAGCAGATTGACGTGGACGCCGGCCGATTCGAGTCGTTCTTGCGCCTCTCGAACGGCCTCGACCTGCTGCACCGAGGCTCCTTCGGGATTGTCGGAGAACACGTGGAGAATGTACACCTCCGCGCTCTCGGCGGTATCGACGATGTCCCTGATCGCGTTGGTCTGTGCGCGGGCCTGTGGCAGTTCGTCGTCGAGTGCGAGTAGTATTCGAACCATACGCTACCTCCGCCGGCCACCCACTTATAACTCCACGGTCGTTCCTGCAGGATCGAGCCGAGCAAAACCTGCGCCCGTGCGACGATTCGAGCGCTCACAGCGGATCGACAGTTGCGTTCGACACCATCGAATACGACGAATCGGCAGAACTGGCACACGGGCCGCGGGGTCTGCGCTGGTTGTCGCCCAGCGCGTGGTTTTATGACCGACGCCGACGGCAGCGTCTCTATGCAGCGTGTGTTCGAAGGAATGAAACCGACGGTAGCGGAGACGGCCTTCGTCTCGGAGATGGCGTATCTCGTCGGGGATGTCGCCGTCGACGGCAGAGCGAGCGTCTGGCCGTTCGTCTGTCTGCGAGGGAACGACGGCGGGGTGACCGTCGGCACGGAGACGAACGTTCAGGAGTTTACCACGCTCCACGGCGCGACGCTCGGTGACGCGGTCACGGTCGGCCACGGAGCTGTCGTCGACTATGCGACGGTGGGTGACCACTCGCTCGTCGGAATGCAGAGTGCGGTGATGCGAGGGGCGACCGTCGAGGACCACTGCATCGTGGCCGCCAACGCAGTCGTATTGCAGGACCAGACGATTCCCTCGGGCCATCTGGCGTACGGGACACCCGCCGAGACTCGGCCACTGACCGACGAGCAACTGACACAGATCAACCGAACGCACGAGACGTACGTCGAACTTGCCAAGCGGTTTCGAACCGCTGGACTCGGTCGCGAGTAGATGGCGTAACCGAATCTGATATACTGGTGTCACGGAGGGAGACCTGCCCGACCTCCGTCCCGCCGTCACGATTGTCGTTTCGACCCCCAGTCTTGCCATTTTGTTCCTGAAAATATAGAACTATTATAGTAACAGCCGTACGGTTGTTATGAGTCCCAACGACCACAGTTATATTCGACATCATCGAACAAAATGGGACGTAAGACGGGGTGCTATTTACTTGTACGTCGAAAACCCGCACGATAAATACTTACTCGCCGCACCGTGAGAATACGTATGAAATGGGACGCGACCACCGGGCGCGGAATCAAGTCCGACGAGAAATTGTTCGACATCGTCGAACTGATTCGGGACCGAAACGGAGCTGGCGTCACGGAAATTGCTGACTCCCTCGGGATCGCCAAGAGCACCGCACATGGCCATCTCACGACGTTGCGCGATCGGGGGTTCGTCGTCAAACGGGACAGTACGTACCATCTCGGGTTGAAATTCTTCGAGTACGGGCAGTACGTCCGCAGTGAACTGGACATTTTCCAGTCGGGAATGCTCGTCGTGGACAGACTCGAACGGGAGACCGACGAGATGGTCTGGCTGATCACACATCAGAACGGGAAAGCGATGTACGTGTACGGCCGCGCCGGCGACAACGACATCAACGTCAACGCGCTCCTGGGAACCCGAGCGTATATGCACTGTAACTCCGGTGGGAAAGCCATCCTCGCTAACCTTCCCGAGAAGCGAGTCGATCAGATCATCGACCGACACGGATTACCCGAGCAGACTGACAACACGATCACCGATCGTGAGCGCCTCGGTGAGGAACTCGCGCGGATCAAAGAACAGGGCTACGCGCTCAACCTCAGCGAGGACATCGACGGGATCCAGGCGATCGGTGTCCCGCTCACCGTCGGCGACGAGATTCAGGGGGCACTGAGCGTCGCTGGACCCGCCCATCGGATGTCGAAAGATCGGTGTGAAGGCGAAGTTCTCGACCGCCTCCGGGCCGCGACCGACGAAATCGACCTCACGCTCGCGTACCAGTAACGACCGGTCCCGGAGCGGTTCGGCCCGTCAACCGAAAATCAATCCGATCGAACGGAGGAGAACTCCGCCGGCGCACCCCTGACAGGCGGCGAAAAACAGCAACGCGGCGAACACGTACGCGAGTCCGATCTGCAGCCGGACGGTTCGCTCTCCGTCGGTTGTCGCAGTTGCAACGAGACACCCCCGCCGGGGGCGCTGTCGCCGCGAGTGCCGGCACTGGATCGATCGTGAGGACGCCGACCACGCCCGCGACATACACGATCCGTCCCGCTGTGCCCGAATAAAACTACTCGTCAGACGCTGATTGTCGCGCAAAGACGGACGACCCGTCCACAATCAAAACAATTAATGTCGCGGTTCCGTTGTAGATTTCTAACGTTCATTATGAAGCTCAACGACGCCCTTGCCCGAACGGTCCGGTGTCACCCCGACAAACCCGCACTCGTGACCGACGACGGGCGGTCGTTCACGTACGCCGAACTCGACGAGCGGAGTACACGACTGGCGAATGCACTCACATCGCGCGTCGGGTCGGCTCGAGTCGCCGTCCTGACGATCAACGACGTCTCCTCGATCGAGTCGATGTGGGCGGGCAACAAACGGGGATCGGCCACTGTCCAACTCTCGTATCGAGCCACGGTGACCGAACTCGCCGAGATGTCTTCGACGGCCGACGCGGAACTGCTCCTCTTCGACGATCACAACCTCGAGAACGCGCTCGAACTCGTGGACTGCGGGGTGTTCGACCAGGCAATTTATGCAGGCAAGGAGGCGCTCGACCACGAGGCCGTCGAGTCCTACGAAGCCGTCCTCGACGACGCGTCGCCCGAACTCGACGAGTCGCTACCGCACGGTGAGGAGTGCGCAGTCCTGCACACCAGCGGCACCACCAGCGTTCCCAAGACCGTCCAGTTCGATCAGGATCAACTATGGTACGGTGCCGTCCAGGTTGTTATGGAACACGGCATCGACGAGACCGACGTCGCGCTGTGCACGTCGCCGTGGTATCATATGGTCACGACCGACGCGTGGCTCTACCCGCACTTCGTTGCGGGCGCGACCGTCGTGCTTCACTCCACGTTCGAGCCTCGGGAGGCGCTGGAACTCATCGAGTCCCACGGCGTCACAGGGCTGCTCGCGGTCCCGACGCAATTGAAGGCTCTCAACGACATCCAGCGCGGCACCGGACGGACGTACGACTCCGATACCATCGGGTACATCCGGACCGGCGGGGCGATCGTCACGGAGACTCTCATCGAAGCGACACACGAGTACCTCAGTGAGCAAGTCTACAACACCTACGGAATGACCGAGGCGGGCCCAAACCTCTCGTTCGCGCACCCGAGCGCCCAGGAAGAGCATCCCGGGACCATTGGCAAGGAGTCGTTCACCTGGGAGATCCGCGTAGTCGAGAGCGTCCCGCTCGACGAGCATCCCGATCCCGAGGCGACCGTCGACGCCGGCGAACGGGGAGAGATCATCGCCCGCGGACCGGGGATGTCTCAGGAGTACATCGACAATGAGGCGGCGAGCGAGCGCTCGTACTTCGACGGCTGGCTCCGCACCCGAGACGTGGCGCGGATCGACGAAGAGGACTACCTGTACATCGTGGACCGCGTCGACAATATGATCCTCAGCGGCGGCGAGAACGTGTACCCGGCCGAAGTCGAGCGCGTACTCGGCAACCACCCCGATGTCACCGAGGCGTGCGTCTTCGGCCAGGACGACGAGCAGTGGGGACAGGTCGTCACAGCCGTGGTCGTCGTCGAGGAGGGCGTCCAACTGACCGACGACGAACTCGACGAGTACTGCCTCCAGCACGACGGCCTCGCCGATTTCAAGCGGCCGCGGGCGTACGCGGTCACAGAGGAGGGGCTGCCGCGGTCCGACACGGGGACGATATTGCGCGAGCAGTTGGTCGGCCGGTTCTTCGAGTAGTCCACCGCCGTCTGCTACTCGCCTCGTGCCGCCGACCGGAGGGCGTCCGCAGCACTCTCAGAAGAAGAGGACGAAAATGCCGATCTGAATCGGCAACAGCACCACGTACGTCGCAATGGTGCAGATGCTCGCCATTCGGCTGAGTTCGACCGTGTCCACTACCCCCAATCCCAGAATGCCGACCAGCACCGCCGACTGGTAGGGGAAGAAGTACGCGTTCAGCGCCACGCTCTCGATCATCGCGATCGGCACGAGCGGGAGCCCGGCACTCTGCGCGAAGGAGACGAAGACCGGCGTGATGACGCTCGCAACCGCAAGTCCTTCCATCAAGAACGCGAGTCCGGCGGAGATCCCCAGAACGAAGACCAACACGACCGGTAGCGATGGGTCTGCCGGGAGGTACGATAAGAGCGACTGCGCCGCCAGATCGGTGAAGTTGGTTCGCTGGAGGCCCTCGGCGATTGCGAAGATCGCACCCAGAAAGAAGAGAATCGAGAAGTCGGTCTCGCCGATAGCGTCGTGGTCGATGACGCCGATCCGTGGCGCGAACGCGAGCAGCGCGACCACGACCGCTCCGAACAGCGGGTGCAGGCCGTGGATGAAGTCGGTCGCCCAGATCACGACACCGACAGAGAGGAATCCGAGCATCCGCCGCTCAGACGGCGAGGCGACGGTCGTCTCGATGTCGGCGTCGGACATCGCGTCGCTGTCGCTCGGCCGATAAAGGAGGTAGGTGACAATCACGGTCAGAGCCACGCGACCGATCCCCATCACTGGGCTCATAAACAGCGCCCATTGGGCCCACGAGATCGCTGGACCGCCGCCGGACTCCACCAACCCGCTGACGATGATGTTCGCGAGCGACGCGGTGAGAAAGCCCGATCCGCCGTAGTAGGTCGCGAAAAGCGGCCCGAGAAAGAGCCCGATCTTCGCACTCCGTTCGGTGAACAGATCGCCGAGCGACTTGAGGATCGGCGCGAGGATGAGCACTCTGACGAGCGAGGACGGCACGAGGACGGCGAGCGCCAGACTCCCGAGCGAAAGGACGACCAGGAGGTAGCGATACACCGCGATAGCGTCGGTCGTAATCCGCTCGGGCATCCGACAGAGCGTGATCCGCTCGACGAGTTCGGCCAGACCGCTCTCGCTTGCGGCTTCACCGATCAGGAGGCCGACGACGACGAGCCAGGTTGCCGGCGAGCGGAAGCCGAAGAGCGCCAGTTCGGTCGAGAACCCGACGCCCATCAGGCCGATCCCCACCAGCGCGGTGAACCACGGTTTGACCGGCGTCCCGATCCAGAGCGCGACGCAGAAGACGGTGATCGCGAGCATCCGGGCCGCATCCGACGCGAACGGCGCGAACTCCAGGACGCCGCCGGCCGCCAGAACGCCGGCAGGAAGCGCGAACCAGGACGGATCGAACGGGACTGCAGTGAGCGCGCGCGTGGGGAGTCCTTCAGACATAACCGTTCGTTGCGGAAGACGTCACCGCGGTCGGTTATGAGGATGACGATGCGTCCGGCGATCCGTCGCCTCTCATCGAGCAGTCGTGCTCTCGCGACGTACGTTTATACCCCCCTCCGATCTATAATTTCCTGATGACTACTGAGATTCCGAAGGTCACCGAAATCGTGGCGGACGTATACGACATTACTGTCAAACAAGCCCCCGACGCTCGATGGCGAGTATTCCTCTTCGACGGCCCGACGCCGACGCTCGTCGACGCCGGGTTCGCTGACACCGTCGACGTCGTGGCCGCCGCCGCTGAGGAACTCGGAATCACGCCCGAACGAATCATCATCACGCACGGCGACGGCGACCACGTCGGGGGGCTCGGAGGGCTCGTTGACCGATTCGACCTCGAATCGTGGGTTCCCGAGGCGGTTGAGGTCGAGGTCGAACCGGATTACCGATTCGGTGACGGCGACGAGATCGGACCCTTCATCGCCGTGTCGATCGCTGGCCACGCGCGAGGTCACCACTCACTCGTCGACGAGGACCGCGGGATCGCTGTCATCGGTGACGCGCTGTTCGGATCTGACACTCGCGGCCTGCCGCCGGGCTACTTCGTGCTACCGACGGCTCACTACTCCGATGACCTCGGACGGGCCGACGACGAACTATCGAACTTTCTCGCGTACGACTTCGACGTCGGCCTCCTCTATCACGGGACCAACGTGACAGAAAACGCGAGCGAGAAGGTCGCCGCATTCGTTGATTTCGGTGGCAAGCGCTGAGCGCGGCGAAGACAATTAGTCGCCGGCGATCGCTTCGTCGTCGGCGATGGCGTCGGAGAGGTCCTTGCCGGCGTGTTCACCGAGGTACGCTTCGATGACCTCGTCGTCGTTCTGGATTTCGTCGGGCGTCCCCTCGGCGATGAGTTTCCCGTTGTCGAGCACCATCACGCGTTCGCTGACGGACATCAGCGCGCGCATCACGTGGTCGATGAGGAACACTGTCTTGCCCTCGTCGATAATATCGCCGACGAGATCGATGATGCCCTCCGTCTCTTCAGGATCGAGGCCGCCGGCGACCTCGTCGAAGAGGACCATCTCGGGGTCAGTCGCCAGCACCCGGGCGATCTCCAGTCGCTTGAGTCCCCCGACGCTGAGTTCGCCCGGGTCGGCGTGCATCTGATCGCCGAGGTCGACGAACGCCAGCATCTCCCGTGCTCTCGCCCGCGTGTCGTCGAATTCGCGACCGCCGTACTCCGCGCCCACGACGACGTTTTCTAAGAGCGAGAGGCTCTCGAACGGCCGGACGATCTGGTGGGTCTTCGCCAGTCCGCGGTGACAGATCTCGTGTTGACTCTTGCCGGTGATCTCGTCGCCGTCGAAGTACACTTTGCCCTCCGTCGGCGGGTGAACGCCGGTGATCGTCCGGAAGAGCGTACTCTTGCCCGCGCCGTTCGGCCCGATGAGTCCGACAGCCTCGCCCCGTTCGACGGTGAACGATATGTCCTCGATCGCGACGACCCCGCCGAACTTCTTCGTGAGGCCCCGGCCTTCGAGTAGCGTCATTGTCGGCTCATACCCTATGCGCAATCATAAACTTACGGAATGAGCGAGTCGAGTCGACATTCCGACTCGGGCCGGCGGCACCGACGAATGGGCGGCACACAGTGGAAAACGCTTTGTCGGAGTTCCCGCTATGTTGGGCCGTGACGCTTGGTCAGTTATTCGACCCCTCGGGCGTCGCCGTCGTCGGCGCGTCCCAGACCGAGGGCAAGATCGGATACGAGGCGATGGCGAACGCGGTGACGTTCGACGGTCCCGTCTACCCGGTGAACCCCTCGACGGAGGGTGAACTGTTCGGACGAGAGTTTCTCGCGTCGGTGACGGACATCGACGGCGAGGTCGACCTGGCGCTCTGTTGTGTCCCGGGACCAGCGGTCTCGGACGTTCTCGAAGAGTGCGGTGAGGCCGGAATCGGCGCGGCGGTCATCTACGCCAGCGGATTCGCCGAGGCCGGCGGAGAGGGCGAAGCGCTCCAGGAGGCCGCTGTCGAAGTCGCCGAGGAGTACGACATCTCGTTGCTCGGCCCGAACACGAGCGGGTTCCTCGTCCCGTCGCTCGACCTCCGGTGTTCCTTCGCCACCGGGGCCGAGGAGGTGCCGGATGGGAACGTCGCAGTCGTCGCCCAGAGCGGCGGTGTGGGACTCGTCCTGGCGTTTCAGTCCCGTCGGCAGGGCCGCGGCGTGTCCGCAGAGGTCGGCCTCGGGAACCGTGCCAACGTGGGCTTCGCCGAGGCAATCGAGTACTTCGACGGCGACGAGCAGACCGACGCCATCGTCCTCCACATCGAGGGGACTGACGACGGTCGCCGAGTGCTTGAAGCCTGCCGGGAGAGCGATACGCCCGTCGTCGCGTACAAAGTCGGTCAGTCGGACGTCGGCGACTTCGCGGAGTCGCACACGGGTGCTCTCACGGGCGATCATAAACTGTATACCGCGGGGTTCGCCCAGTACAATACACTGACCGTCGACGCGACCGACGACCTTCTGGACGCGGCCGCGGCGCTCGCCACCGCTCCCGAACCTGGTGGACCGAACGTGGGTGTCGTCACGGCCCAGGCTGGCCCGGGTATAATCATCTCCGATCGAATCCAGCGCGCCGGTGGACGGTTGCCGGAACTGACCGAGGAGACCCAATCGCGCGTCGACGAGATACTCCCCGGACTCACCTACGCCGACAACCCCGTCGACAGTGGCCGGCCGATGCCTGAATTCGGCGACGTCGTCACCGCCGTCGCCGAGGACGACCGCATCGACATCGTTCTCGTCTACGAACTCTTCGAGGCGTCGATCGGGTTCCCAATCGATGCCCTCGAGAACCTACCAGCGCGCGTGGACAAGCCAGTCCTCTTCGCGACAGAGGGAATCGAGGAGGACCTCCGCGAAGAGAAATCCAGCCTGGAAGCCATCGGAATCCCGACCTTCCCAACGCCGGAACGTGCGGCCGACGCCGCTGGCGCGCTGGCGCGATACGCCAAGATGCACGCCGGTGAGAACGCCGCGACCGACGGGGGACGCGAAGACAGCCGGACCAACGACGATAGCAGGACCAACGACGACACCGGGATCAAAGACGACAGCGGGTCCGCCAACGACTGGACTTCCACCGCGGTCAACGACGCGACGGAGGTGGGTGACGATGAGTGAACCAGCCCCAATCGCGTCGGCCCGAGCCGAGGGGCGAGTCACGCTGACCGAGGCTGAAGGAAAGGAGTTGCTCAGATCAGTCGGTATCGATACTCCCACCTTCTCGGTCTGTGGGAGCGCCGACGCGGCAGTGGACGCGGCGACAGAGATCGGATACCCTGTCGTGGTGAAGCTGTCGGCGGCGGCGGTCACCCACAAAAGCGACTGGGCCGGCGGGGTCGGCGTCGGTGTCGGTCTCGAGGACGCGGTGGCAGTTCGAGACGCCGCGACGACGATCCTCGAGGCGGCAGACGAACGGGGGATCGACGCAGACGTCCTCGTTGAGTCGGCGGTAGACACCGAGCGCGGCACCGAGGTGATCGTCGGGGGACTCCGCGATCCCTCGTTCGGGCCGGTCGTGCTCACCGGACTCGGCGGTGTCTTCACCGAAATCTTCGATGACACGAGTCACCGGATCGCGCCGATTGATCACGCTGAGGCGCGCGCAGCCGTCGAGGACCTGCAAGCCGTCGATCTCCTCCGCGGGTACCGCGGGAATGAGCCGGCGGACATCGACGCACTAGCGGCCGCTGTCGTGGGCGTGGGCAACCTCGTCGTCGAACACCCGATCGCCGAACTCGACGTCAACCCCGTATTGGCGGGGACCGATGGAGTGATAGCGCTCGACGCTCTGGTGGTGCGTGAGGAACATTAATGTTCGAACGAACTTGGACGGTCCGATTCTCGGACACCGACCCACACGGCATCGCTCACTATCCGCGCATCGTCGACGCGCTCCACGAGACCTCAGATATGTTTATGCAGGAGATCGGGTACCCCTTCTGGGACCTCACCCAGGACTACGATTTCGGATTCCCGCTCGTGGATATGGGCTTCGAGTTCGAGGCGCCGCTGAACGCGGGTGACGACGTCCGGATCACGCTGACGCCCGAACCGAGCACGCGCGCCGTCCGCTTCATATACGAGGCCTACGTCGGTGACACGCTGGCGTTTTCGGGCTACGAACAGCGCGTCTGTGCGGAGACGGGTGGCGGCGGCGCAGTGGAGATTCCCGACGAAATCTACGAGCAGTTTGAGGCGTACGCCGAAGAGTAACGCGCTCCGGACAGACTGATCTGTGCTGTCGGAGTTGGATTTCGCGGGACGTGCTCCTCTTGATAGTGCCACCGCCGGGTGTCCTGGCGTCGCCGGACGATACCCTTTTTACACTATCGGGGCATCTGTACTGTATGGCCGAGTTCGAGAACCCATATGCGACGGAGGATCCGTTCGTGGAGGCACACTTCGATTGTCTGGAGTGTGGCGGCAAACTCTGGGAGTACGGGATTCAGCGCCAGATGGTGTGCGAGGATTGCCGGTCAATCTTCCCGACCGAAGAAGTGTTCAGCGCGCAAGCGAAGGCGCAGGCCGAGGCGTAATCGAGCACCGGATCGACGCGCCGCTTGACTCACGGGTCACGAGAGAAAGTGCAACAGAGACGGCGTACAGTGCGAGTCAGAATCCGGAGCACGTGACTCTGCGAGCTCAATTTTCGGCGGTAGCCACTGCTCAACTACCGTGCTGCGTGAACACGTCCAACACACTTATTATCGAGTTTGTCTTACTGAATCGTATGGCACAGCAAGAACCTGAGGAACTCCTAGAGATGAGTTCCGACACCTGGGACATTCTCGAGGAGCACAACCTCCAGCCGCTGTGGGAGATTGAGGACGATATGGGGACTGCTCTCGAGGACCCCGAGGCGGAAATCTGGAAGTGGGAGGATATGCAGGAAGCGATCGACGCGATCGAACGCGACGTTCCGATCTCGGAACTCCCGCCGGGCTTCCAGCGGCGGGTCGCCGTGCCAATCAACACCGCTCACGCCATCTCGAACTCGATCTACGTGGGCGTCCAGACCGTCTCGCCCGGCGAGACTGCCCCCTCACACCGTCACGGAGCGAACGCCCTGCGATTCACCATCGACGGACACGAGGATATGAAGACGGTGGTCGCGGGCGAGGAGTTCCCGATGAACGACAACGACCTGATCACGACGCCGCAGTGGGAGTGGCACGATCACGTCAACGAGAGCGACGAGACCGCCGCGTGGCTGGACGTGCTGGACCTGCCGCTCGTGCTCGACTCGCTCAACGCGAAGAACACGTTCGAGTACCACGAACTCGAACGCCAGCCGGTCACCAAGAGCCAAGGCTACTGGGCGTCTCAGTACGGTCGCGGCCGCGCTCAGGAGGACATAGCGGGCGACGACATTCCCGGACCGTTCGACGGCATTCGCGAGCCGACGCCGCCGTACCGGTTCCAGTGGGATAATATGGTCGAATCCCTCCATCAGCGCTCCGACAACAACGATCCCAACCCACACGACGGCTATAGCCTCTCGTACGTCAACCCGGCGACTGGTGAACCGCCGCTGTTCCCGACGATGTCGTTCCGCGCCCAGTTGATGCAGGATGACACCGATCCGCACTTCCACAATATGACGGAGGTCTTCTTCGTCATCGAAGGCGAGGGGGCCACCCACGTCGGCGACGAGGCGCTCGAATGGGGCAAGTGGGACACCTTCATTATCCCGCCGGACGAGATTCACCACCACGAACCCGACGACGAAGCGACGTTGCTCGCGATGACTGACCGTCCGGTCTTCGAGGCGTTCAACCTCTACGCCGAGGCCACTCCGTCCTCATAACGACGTCCCTATTTTTTATTTACTCGTTTTTTGACCAATATAGTGTGGCAGCGATAGGCCGCTGCTGTGGTCCGATCGAGCGATCATCGTTGGAGGAAGGCCCCAACACGAAGCATCGAGCGCAGCCGTCTGAACCCACCATATTTATATTCTATAATAAGTAACGTCGGGTACGATATGGCTCGTGATGATACGATTCGACGGCGGACATATTTAAAAGGCGCTGGTGCGGCAGGGACAGTCGCGATCACCGGCCTCGCCGGCTGCACCCTCGGTGGGGACGGGGGCGACGGCGATACCGCAACTGACACCACGGAGTCAGACGGCACTGGCACCGACACTGGGACCGGGACCACTCAGTCCGGTGGCGACACCACGCCGCTCGTTGTCGCAGCGACTGTCCCGGAGACCGGAGCGTTCTCCTCAGTCGGCCAGGACCTTCGCCGAGGATACGAGCTCGGGGCTGATCGGATGCGCCAGAACCTCGACCGCGACGTCGAACTCATCATTCGCGACGACGAAAGTGACGCTCAGACGCTTCGAGAGCAACTCCAGGCCATCGTCAGCAACAACGACGTGAATATGATCTGGGGGAGTTTCTCCAGTCTATTAGTCACTGCCGGCAGCGCGTTCGCCGAGAACCAGAACCTTCCGTTCCTCGGCATCGCTTTCGCGTACGAAGCGCCGCACAACAACAGCAACTACGAGTGGACCTACGCGCCGTTCCCGAAGTCCCGTCACGTCGCCGATGCGACGCTCGGAAACCTCCAACTCATCCCGGAAGAGAACCGACCGTCGATCGTCGGCATCTGGGAGCCCAACTCCGGGTGGGGCAAAGAGCAGGCCGACTACTGGGAGCAGACCCTCTCGGAAGCGGGCTACGACATCGCACTGCGGGAGACGTTCGAGATCGGTTCCTCGGACTTCTCGACGCTCATCTCCCAATCACAGAGCGCAGGCGTCGAAGTCCTGCTCTCGAACCCGACGCCGGGAGGGGCGATCACGTCGGTGAACCAGATGCAGTCGAACGGCTGGGCGCCGAAGGTACTGAAGTACGTTCGCGGTGCGGACCCGACCGCCTGGTGGTCAGCGCTCGGGCAGGCGGGCGAGTACGCGGAGATGTGCCCCGGGTGGGTTCCGGGCCTGACTGGCAACGGCAACGCGCAACTTCGAGAGTCGTATCTGTCGACCTACGACACCGACAACCAGTTCCTCCCAGTGTTGGTCGGCGGCTCGTACAACCTCACGCAAACGGCCGAGCAGGCCGTGGCCGCCGCGGGAACCGTTGCCCCCGACGACGTCCAGAGCGCACTGCGCAACACGGAGTTCCAGACCGTCATCGGGAACTTCAATTTCCAGGACAACGGCATCCCGACCGGGTTGACCGCGCCGGTCGGCCAGTGGTGGGACGGCGCGCAGCGGCTCGTGTACCCCGACACGGACTCCGACCGCGCTCTCGAGTTCAAGTACCCCATCCCACCGTGGAGTGAGCGATGAACGCTGACGAGTACGCCTGACAATGGTCGCAAGCGACCTCGTCATCCAGTCAGTCGCAAACGGGCTTCTGCTGGGCGGGATATACGCCCTCGCAGCCCTCGGACTGTCGCTCGTGTTCGGGATTATGGATGTCGTGAACCTCGCGCACGGCCATATGCTGATGGTCGGCGCGTACATCGCCATCCTGGTGTTCGCAGCAACCGGTATCACGCCGCTCATCGGGATGTTCCTCGCAATCACGATTATGTTCGGATTCGGCGTGTTCCTGCAGAAGGTGCTCCTGCAGTACGTCGTCGACGAGGGGTTAGAGCAGCCGATCATCGTGCTGTTCGGCCTCGCGCTGATTCTACAGAACGTAGGTCGGATCATCCTCGGTGGCGACGCCCGAACGGCCGACCTCGGAATCCCGGGGAACGGCTTCGACTTCGGATTCGTGTTCCTGTCACTGCCCCGGACTGTAACGTTCGTCGTCTCGGTGCTCCTCATCGTGGCGACGTGGGCGCTGCTCCAGTACACGAAGACCGGACAGGCCATCCGCGCGACGGCACAGAACAGGACTGCAGCGAAGTATATGGGGATCGACACCGACCGGATCTACGTCATCACGCTCGGAATCGGAACGGCGCTTGCCGGGGCGGCCGGCGCGCTTCTGTCGATGATCTTCCCCATCGACCCGTACGTCGGCTGGTCGTACCTGTTGACGACGTTCGCGGTGGTCGTCCTCGGGGGTGTCGGGAGCGTCCTCGGAACGCTTGTCGGTGGCATCGTCATCGGCGTCTCGGAAAATCTGGGCGCGCTCTTCCTCGGCGGGGGCTACCGTAACGTCGTGAGCCTCCTGATCTTCTTGGGCGTGCTCCTGGTGCGACCGCAGGGCCTCTTCGGCTCGGGGGGTGGCTCGTGAGCCTCCTCAAGCGTGCACCGGGTGGCTCGCTCGCGGAGGACCGCCGGATCCAGGCGCTCGGTGTCGTCGCCGTACTCGCGCTCGCGGCGGTGCCGTTCTCGACGACAGAGTCGCTGACGGGACTCGTTCTGACCGGACTCGTCTACGTGATGCTCGGCATTTCGTGGAACCTACTCGCCGGCTACGCAGGCCAGATCTCGCTGGGCCACGCCGCTTTCTTCGGTATGGGGGCGTTCGTCTCCGCGTGGCTGACGACGCCGACGGCCGCCGGCTTTCCGGCGGCGCTGGATATGCCGCTACTCGTGGCGATTCTACTCGGCGGTCTCGCCTCGGCGCTCATCGCGTTGGTCCTCGGGCCGATCGTCTTCCGACTGTCCGGTCACTACTTCGCGATTGGAACGCTGGCGCTCGCGGCGGTCGTCGAGTTGGTGATGCTCGACCGTCGTGACCTAACCGGCGGCGCGACCGGCTACTACGTCAACGCCGACCTCTCCCTCGGCGAGACAATCTCACACGGCGATGTGATGTTCCTTCTGACTCTGCTCGCGACGGTTCTCACTGTCGTAGTCTCGTACTACATCGTCCGTGGACCGGCGGGCCTGGGAATGAAGGCGATCCACGATGACGAGGACGCCGCGAGCAGCCTCGGCGTCAATCCGCTGAAGTACAAAATGTACGCGTTCGTCGTCTCGTCGTTCTTCGCGGGGATCGCGGGCGCGCTCTACGCGCACCACACGCTGTACATTAATCCCCAGTCGACGCTCGCAGTCTCGTGGACCGTCGACTCGCTCGTTGTCGTCATCCTCGGCGGGATGGGAACGTTCGCGGGGCCGTTCTTCGGTGCCCTGCTGTTCCTGTTCCTCGACAACGGCCTGTCGGCCTTCGTCGGTGGCCTCTCCTCGGCCGTCGAGGGACTGTTCATTATCCTGTTCATCATCTTTCTTCCCTCGGGGCTCTACGGTCTGGTCAAACAGTATCTCGTCGAAGAGACCGCCGACGCCGACGCGGTGGGTGACGAGGTCGACGCGGACCTCGCAAACGACTGACCGAAACCATCCCGGGTTTTGAATCAAACGTCCTCGAAGTGCTTGCTCCGGTTGGTGGACCGTCTAGTGCCGAGAAATGCGGCAAGAAAGGGCACAAATGCGACGTGCAAACGCGACTATCGGCTGAGGAGTGTCACGGAAGCGGAGCAGACTCGTGCATCCGGCCGAAGGCCGTCGCTCACGCACCGAGGTACGACTCTTCGACCCGCTTGTCCTGAGCGAGTTCCGTAGCGGTCCCAGAGAGCGCGATTTCGCCGGTCTTGATGACGTAGCCGCGATCAGCGACGCGGAGGGCGTTGTATATGTCCTGTTCGACGAGGAGGACAGTCGTTCCATCCTCGTTGATCCGCTGGATGGCCTCGAAGACGTCGTCGACGAGAACGGGTGCGAGTCCGAGGCTGGCCTCATCGAGCAGGAGGAGGTCGGGTTCGCTCATCAGTCCCCGGCCGATCGCGAGCATCTGCTGTTCTCCGCCGGAGAGCGTCCCAGCGCGCTGTTTCTTGCGTTCTTCGAGCCGCGGGAAGATGTCGTAGATCCGATCCAGTCGATCCTGCATCCGGGACCGGTCGAGATACGCGCCGAGTTCGAGATTCTCGCGGACTGTGCTTTCGGTGAACACTTCGCGCCCCTCGGGGACGTGTGCGACGCCTTTAGACACGACTTCCTCGTGCGGCATATTGCCGATCTGCTCGCCGTTGTACCTGATCTCACCGTTCATCGGCGAAAGGTCCCCACAGATGGTCTTCAGCGTGGTCGTCTTCCCTGCGCCGTTCGCGCCGAGGAGCGCGACCGTCTCGCCCTCGTCGACTTCCAGGCTCACGTCCCAGAGAACCTGTACGTTGCCGTACGCGACGTCGATGGCGTCCACTTCGAGTAGTGACATTGACTACCACGTGGATTGTCACGGTCTTTCTTAAGCCTACCTTTCGGTCGACGCGCCGCGGGGAGCTCACCGGTCACTTGGCCAGAAAAAGAGCGATGAGCGCAGAGCGCGCCGAGTGCAGCCTACTCCTGCCCGCCCTTCTGGACGTTCGCGTCGGCGTAGCTCACGTCGCGGCCGGTGACGTCGACGGTCATCGAGCCGACGTCCTCGATCTCGGCGTCGATGGTGTCGCCGTCGTGCAGTTCGCTGACGCCCTCGGGCGTGCCGGTGGTGATGACGTCACCGACTTCGAGCGTCGCACCGAGCGAGGCGTACTGGACGACATCGGCGCAGGTGTAGACCATATCGCCGGTGTTCTCGTACTGGCGGCGCTCGCCGTTGAGTTCGAGTTCCATCTGGAGGTCCTGCGGATCGTCGATCTCGTCGCCCGTGACGACGCACGGGCCGATGACGGTGAACGTGTCGTAGGACTTCCGGTTCGAGCGGTCCTGATCGCCGCGGAGCGAGATGTCGAGGAGAATCGTATACCCAAAGATGCGGTCCCACGCCTCCTCGGCGGAGACGTCCTTGGTCTCCTCGCCCATCACGAACGCGAGTTCGACTTCGTGGTCGGTGCGGCGGTCGTCGAACGGCAGTTCGATCCCGTGATCCGGGCCGACGACGCTGGAGGGCGCTTTCAGGAAGTACCCCTTGTCCTTGATCGAGAACCACTCGTCGGTGGTGATGTCCGTATCGGAGATGGCCTCCTCAATGTGGTTCTCGTAGTTCAGCGGCGCGGCGATGACTTTGCCCGGACGGCCGACCGGCGAACCGACGTCGACGGCGTCGACGTTGTGATCGGGGTCTGCGTCCTCGTATTCGGACGCGTCGTAGTCGCCCTCGATGTACTCAACGAGCGGTTCGTCGCTCTCGAGCCCCAGGCGATCGGTGAGGTCGATTACGCCGGTGCCGTCGTCTGTGAGCAGTCCGAGCTGATTGTCGTCGTAACGGACGAATCGCATACCACCGAGTTGGTCGGAATCGGTGATAAAAGGTTCCGTTCCCGGCCGATACCGGGGGGTCGCGGTCACGTCGCGTTTCGAGACCGACACTCTGCCACCTGCCGACGGGGCGGACGTCAAAGCCCGTGATCCACTCGATCGATTTCAGATCGGTCGGTACGGGCGTTCGAGTCGGCGTCGATGCCGCCGTGCCGACCCGTCCCGAGAGAACGGACGCATATCGTCCACTCTCGACCGGCACCGGCCGCGACCGTTCCGGAGTCGTTGCTCCGGAATTAACCCCCAGACGCCCGGCCGAAGACAGCGAGACGGCTGCGGTCCCGATTGTCGCGAGGCACGTCCGGCGCGTCAGGTCTGTCAGTGACGCGGTAATACTCGGAGATAGAGACCCGTGAGACAGATGCGTTCAGAGGAGCCAGACACCCGTTTGAGTCCCGGCCGGGAGGGGACCCAGCGAAGGCGCACCTACAGGTGACTCTCGGTGCGCGACAGGTCGACGGCGGCGGCGACGTCCTCCCGGAAGTGTGCTGCGAGCGAGTCGAGCGTCCAGCCTGCTGGTTCGACGCCCACCGCCTCCATCGCCGGGTCCGAGAGGACGCCGACGCGGTCGCCACCGGCGTACAGCGTACAGCCCGTGATTCCCGCGCTCGCCTCGCTTGCCAAGTACGCAACGAGCGGGGCGACGTTCTCGGGCGGCATCTCCTCGCGGCTGTATGGGCGGTGCTCCTCGGGAACGGTCTCGGTCATCCGAGTGTACCCGTTCGGTACCAGCGCGTTGACTCTGACGCCGGATCGGAGCAGTTCGTTCGAAGCCGAGCGCACCATCCCGAGGACGCCCGCCTTTGCGGCGGCGTAATTGGCCTGTCCGAGACTGCCGCGGGCCGCACCGGCGCTGACCGCGAGGTACGATCGTTCTCGCTCAAACGCCTCGTCGCCATCGTCGGCCATCTCCCGCCAGTGCGCGCCGGCCGCGCGAAGCGGCGCAAACTGCCCGGTGAGGTTGGTTTCGATAACGTCGTGCCAGTCCGCTTCGGTGAGTTTGTAACTGATGCCGTCGCGGAGTATGCCCGCGAAGTTGCAGACGAAGTCGAGACGGCCGTACTCGGCCACCGCGTCCGCGATCAGCGTCTCCGCGTACTCGAAGTCGCTTACGTCGCCGTGGTGGGCGATCGCCGTGCCACCGCTCTCGCGGATGTCGGTCGCGACCGCCTCGGGAACTGACGCGTCGCTTCCGGTCCCGTCGACGGCCGCACCGAGGTCGTTGACGACCACCCGCGCGCCGTGGGAGGCGAGTTCGTGCGCGGCGGCCTCACCGAGCCCGTTGCCGCCGCCTGCGACGATACAGACTGCATCCTGAAGCATCGCGGCTCAGAACGGGTACTCGCGCGGTTCGTGCTGCAGTGAGATCCACTTCTTCTCGGTGACTTCCTCGAGGAAGTCGTCGCTGTTGTAGCCGCCGAGGCCGGACGCCTTCGTGCCGCTGAACGGGACGTGCGCCTCGTCGTTGATACCCTGATCGTTGACGTGGATGTTTCCGGAGTCGATCCGCTTTGCGATCTGGAGACCCTCGCCGACGTCGCCGGCGTGGACGGAGCCAGTCAGGCCGTATTCGGTGTCGTTCGCAATCTCGATCGCCTCGTCGACGTCCGAGAAGGGAATCACCGGCGCGATGGGGCCGAAGTGCTCGTTGCAGGCGGCCGCCATCTCGTTCGTCGCGTCAGAGATCACGGTGGGTTCGACGACGAGCGAGTCCTCGACACCGTCGACTTCGACGGTCCCACCACCCGTTTCGAGGGTCGCACCGGCTTCGAGCGTCCGTTCGACGTAGTCGAGCATCTCGTCGCGCTGGGACTCGTTGATGATGGGCCCGATGACGACCTCGTCGTGAGCGCTTCCGGCCGGGAGCGCCTCCGCGCGCTCGGTCAACTTCTCGACGTACTCCTCGTAGATCGACTCGTGGACGACGTGGCGGTTGATGGAGATACACACCTGACCCTGATGGATGAACGAGCCGAACACCGCAGAGTTGATAGCCTCGTCGACGTCGGCGTCCTCGGTGACGATGTGGGCGTTGTTGCCGCCGAGTTCCATCGCAGGGACCGCGAGGTTCTCCGCGGCGAGACCGGCGACGTGCTGACCGACCTCTGTCGAGCCAGTGAAGGCGACGACGTCGCTGTGGGGATGGCTGGCGAGGTGATCACCGATCTCGGAACCGGAGCCGGTGACGACGTTGATGACGCCGTCGGGGATGCCGGCCTCCTCGGCCAGTCGCGCCCAGAGCAGTCCGCCGACGATGGGCGCATCGGTCGCGGGCTTGAGAACCACCGAGTTTCCGGCGGCCACGGCCGGCGCGAGCGCGCGGGCCGTGAGGTTCAGCGGGAAGTTCCACGGCGAGATGACGGTGACGACGCCCTCAGGTTCACGGTAGACGAGGTTGTCCTTGCCGGGGATGTTCGAGGCGGCCGTCTCACCCTTCATCCGCCGGGGGAGCGTTGCGGCTTCGCCGAGGTGGTCCATCGTGATCTGAACCGCGGTCTCGCCGACGCCGTGGATGCCGCCGATTTCGGCCGTGTTCAGTTCGATGACTTCCTCTTTGTGCTCTTCGAGCGCCTGAATGAGACCCTTGACAGCCTGTTCACGCGCGGCGGGGGGCTGTTCGGCCCACTCCTCCTGTGCCTCGACGGCCGCTTCGTAGGCGTCGTCGACGTCTACTTTTGTGCCCGCAGGAACCTCGGCTACGACCTCCCGAGTCGAGGGATCCTCGACAGGCGTGCTCTCCCCGCGTTCCGATTCGACCCACTCGCCGTCGATATACAGGCTGTTCCAGTCCGCGTCGATACTGTACGGTGACTGGCCTTCGAGTGCCATACAGTGTAATAAGGCGTATTACTAATGAAAGTTTGGTCAGATCCCCGATTTTACCGGCTGTCACCCGGTTACATCGGTGATATCTGAATTTCCACCCGTGTCCTGTGAACGGGTGGCTCACCGAAAAGCAAACCATACAAGACAGTCGAGTCACCAGATTCTGAAGATGACGCGTTATCGCCACCGGTCTCGGAGCACCCTCCCGGAGGGTGTGCGATGACCGACGCCGACGATGCGGCACTCGACTCCCTCACTGGGTGGGTCATCGTCGCACTCGGCCTGACCATCCTCGTGCTCGATTGGGGCCTCATCTTTACTTTTACCGTCTACTCGGACGCGCTCGCCGACGCGTTCGGACTCTCGGGACTGCAGGTCTCGTCGGTGTTCTCGATCACCACCGCCACCTTCTACGTCGCCGGGGGGCTGATCGGCGTCCTCATCGCCCGCGTGCCGCTCCGTCCCGTCGTCGCCGTCGCCGGTATGGGGTTCGCCGCCGCCGTCGGCCTTTTGCAGGTCACTGGCTCGTACGTCGGCCTCGTGGTGGCCTTCGCGCTCGTCGGAATGGCCGGCGGGTCGATGTTCGTCATCGTGGTGTCGCTGGTCCCACAGTGGTTCGAGCAGTACGAGGGCCGAGCGATGGGGATCACGATGATCGGCAACGGACTGGGCATCCTGGTGCTACCACCGGCCTGGATCTGGCTGCTGGCCCGAACCGGCATCCGCAACGCGTTCACCGTCGTCGGTGGCACGGTCGCCGTCGTGGTTCTCGGAGCCAGCCTGGTGTATCGCCGACCGCCAGGCCGTCGGGGCGACGCTTCGCCGGTCGACATCTCGTGGCTGCGCGCGAAACTCACCGACCCGCGATTCATCGGCGCGCTCGCCGGCTTTTCGTTCCTCTGGAGTTGGTACTTCGTCCTCTCGGTCGACGCCGTCGGCGTGCTCACCGCAAACGGGATCGACAAATCGGTCGCCGCGACGGCGTTCGGGATCATCGGCGGCGTCAGCATTGCCGGCCGCTTGGCCAGCGGGGAGTTCGGCGACCGGATCGGAATGCGGGTGACGATGACGAGCGGTGTCGCGCTGGCAGCACTCGCGATGGCAGCGCTGCCGTGGATGGGCTCTCGGCCCGTGATGTACGCATTGCTCGTCCTGTTCGGGATCGGCCTCGGAACCGTCGCGCCGCTCTTTTCGCCGATCATTATCGGCCGCTTCGGGCCCGCGAACGCGACTGCCATCGTCGGCCTGTTCACCCTCGGACAGGCGGCGACGTCGTTTATGACCCCCGTCGCGCTGAACATCCTACAGGACCTCTCGAGCGGCTACACGGTCCCGTTGCTCGCAGTTGGTGGATTGACCCTGCTCGGCGGCGTGCTGTTCTACCGCGGGACCGCCCCGATAAAAGAGACTGAAACCACTGACGGCGTCCCAGCCGACGGAACTGAAACCTGAGTCTCTGCGCGCGACGTTACCTCACCAGCCCTGCGGCGAGCGCCTCGATCGGTGTCGGCGGCTCTTCGCGTCCGCTGTTCTCGCGGGCTAGCAGTGCGTGATCGACGGTCGTATCCAGATCTGAGAGTTGGGTCCGACACGACGCACCGGGGGCGACAACCGACTCCGTCTCGCTGTCGTCGATCTGTTCTTTCAGCGTCTCCCCGATGGCCGTGCTCATCGCGTGGTGTTCGGCCTCGTAGCCGAAACTGCCGGCCATCCCACAGCACCCCGAGTCGAGTGGGTCCACGCGGTAGCCCGCTCGGCGGAGCACGCCAACGGCGTGGTGGTCTTTCTTCGTCGCTTTCTGGTGACAGTGGCCGTGATACGCGACCGAGCGCTCGGGGGCGTCGAACTCGATGTCGTCGTCCAGCCGGAACGTGTCGAGGTACTCACAGACGCCGTAACTGTTCGCCCGTAGCGTGTCGACGTCGGGGCCGGAGAGCAGATCGCCGTAATCCGACTGCAGCATCACCGCGTCGGACGGCTCAGCGACGACGACGTCCCAGCCATCCTCGATCCGCGGGAGGAACGCGTCGACGTTCTCCCGGGCCGTCTCGCGGGCAACGTCGAGGAACCCTTTCGAGAACGCCGGTCGGCCGCTGTCTGTCACCTCCGCGACGTCGACGTACACCCCGGCGGCTTCGAGCACTTCGACGGCGGCCTTCCCGACGTCCGGATGGCTGTAGTTCGTGTACGTATCCGGCAGGAGGACGGCGTGACGCTCGGCGTCGTCGGGGGCGACTCGTGAACCGCCACGCGCCTCAAACCAGTCCTGCAGCGTCTCACGCTCGAACGTGGGGAGCGTCCGCTCGGTCGCGATACCGACGGCCTGCTCGAGGATCGTCCGTGCGCCGGGGACCTTCGTCGCCCAGTTCGTGAGCGGCGCGAACGTGCTGCCCAGACTGGCAAGGGTGTCTACGTTGGCGAAGACCTTCGAGCGGAGTGAGGAGCCGTGTTCCTCGTGGTAGGCGTGCGTGACTTCGGCTTTGAGTTTCGCGAGGTCGACCTCGCTCGGGCAGTCGTTCGCACAGCCCTTGCACCCGATACAGAGGTCCATCACCTCGGTGACGAATTTCTCATCCGTCGGGTCGTCCGGGAGGTCGCCGCTCATCGCCTGCCGGAGCATATTCGCCCGGCCGCGGGTCGCGGTGATCTCCTCGTCGGCCGCGCGATAGGTCGGGCACATCACGCCGCCGTCGGACTGCTGGGTTCGGCAGCCGCCACACCCGTGACAGAGTTCGACCATTCCCTGCATCCCGTTCTCGTTGTCCCACTCAAGCGCGGCTTCGAAGCCGGCCTCGAACTCGTAGTCGGGGTCAAAGCGGAGGTTCTCCGTGAGCGAGACGTCGCCGCAGACCTGTCCCGGGTTGAGTAGCCAGTCGGGATCGAACGCGGTCTTGAGATCCTGGAAGGCGAACCAGAGTTCGTCACCGTACAGTTTCCGGTTCCACTGAGTTCGGGCGCGCCCGTCGCCGTGTTCGCCCGACACCGACCCACCGAGCTCGACGACGAGGTCGGTGACGGCCTCGCCGATGGCCTGCATCGCGTCAACGTCGGGCTGGGACTTCGTGTCCACGAGCGGGCGGACGTGCAGGACGCCCGGACCGGCGTGGGCGTAGAACGCCGCGAACGTGTCGTGTTCGTCCAAGACGTCCTGGAAGCCGGAGACGAACTCGGGGAGGTGCTCCGGCGGGACGGCGCAGTCTTCGAGGAAACTGATGTGTTTCGCGTCGCTCGTCCGACTCAGGAGAATCGGGAGCCCCGACTTCCGAAGTTTCCAGAGTTCTTTGCGGTCCGCCTTGTCGTGCGCCTTCAGCGCGTCGAAGGCGTAGCACTCCGAAGCAGTGGCGGCCGTTGCGCTCTCCGCGTCGACCCCGCCGTCAGCCTTCCGCGCGGGGACTCGATCAGCGAGCAGATCCTGGATCTGTTCTCTTCCGTCCTCCTCGCTGTCGGCGTAGAATTCGACGAGCAGCGCGGCCTCCGTCCGATCCGGCAGTCTCCCCGCGACTTCCTCGAACTCGGAGGTCTCCTCGGCCAGGCCGATCAACACGTCGTCAATGAGTTCGACGGCCGCGGGGTCGTGGTCGAGGACGTGAACGACGTCGCTGACGGTGTCGAGAACGCTGTCGTACGTCAGTAGGGCGACCGATTTCGTCTCGGGTTTCGGTTCCAGCGAGACGGTGGCTTCCGTGATGACTGCGAGTGTGCCCTCGGACCCCGCGAGCAGTCGCGCGAGGTTGACCACGCCCGCCTCGCCGAACTCGCCTTCGGCCTCCGCGTGCAGGCGATCGAGGTTGTATCCCGACACGTTCCGCTTCATCTCGGGGTAGCGCCGCTCGATTTCGTCGCCGTGATCGTCGAGGAGTTCGACGACTCCTGCGGCGACGCGTTCCTCGGCGTCGCCATCGAGGTCGGCTCGCTCGCGGAGTTCGGCCACCTCGACGTCGCCGAAGGTGGTGACGGTTCCGTCGGCCAGCACCGCCTCGACCTCCTCGACGTAGTGGTCCGTCTTCTCGTAGACAAGCGAGTGCGCGCCAGTCGAGTTGTTGCCGATTGCGCCCCCGATGGCACTTCGGTTGCCCGCGGCCGGATCAGGGCCGAACGTCAGTTCGTGCTCGGCCGCGCGGTCGTTCAGTGTCGCGAGAACGGTCCCCGCCTGAACCCGCGCTTCCCGGGCGTCGGGGTCGATCGACTGAACGCCGTCCATATGGCGCGTAAAGTCCAGTACCACGGCTTCGTTGACTGTCTGTCCGGCGAGGCTCGTCCCGCCGCCGCGGGGGAGGACCGGGATCCCCTCCTCGGCGCAGTAGCCGACGACCTTCGCCACGTCGGCTGTCGACATCGGGAAGACGACGCCGATGGGCGTCACCTCGTAGGCGCTCGCGTCGGTGGCGTACATCTGTCGGGTGTACGTGTCGAAGCGGACCTCCCCGGTGACTCGCGCGTCGAGCGCATCCACGAGGTCCGGTCGTTCGACCGACTCGGAGACGTACTGATAGTCCGAGCGGTCGTCGCGGGCCGGCGCAGGGCGTGCCACGCCGCCGTCAGGAACGGCATCGCTGTCGCGATCAGGCATATTACCTGTTACTGAGTAGAACGGGCACTTATAACCGCCGCTGTCGGCACCCCCGAGACGCACTCGGTTTCGTTTCGATCGACGACCGGTGCGATTTCGGCATCTCCACTCACGGAGATAGTATTTTGTCGCTCCATACAGACGTTCACCTATAGATGTCAGCGAGCACCGAGCGACTGCAGGAACTGACTGACCGGCTCCTGGTTCGTGACGCTGGCGCTCACGCCGAAGCGGTCGGCGCGCTCGCCGAAGCGGGCGACGAACGGGTCGTTCCACACCTGGCCGAACTGATCGTGATCGACAGTATCGCCAACGATTGGGAGTCCTTCGGCTTCCCCGCAGTCCTCAGAGAGCGGGACCCGCCGCGGTACCTGGATCTCCCCGAGGTTCGCTGGCCCGGCGTTCGCGACGCCCTCGCAACGCTCACGGATCGGAACTTCGACTCCGATCACGCGTGGGTCGAGTGGGAGACGTGGTACTCCCAGCAAGCGTTCGATCCACTGCCGGGCTTCGACGACTGGAAACTCCGCCTCTATCACTCGTACCTCCCGCCAGTTGGCGGACTCCTGGACTGCGACCCGCGAGACTTCGACATCGGCGACATCCGCTGGGGCAACTGCGATCGCTCGTTCCTGGCGGCCCTGAACGCGCCCACGTTCGTCCCCGGTGACGCCGTGGACGCGAGCGCCGAACCCGACGATAGCACGGACGGCGGAGCCGACGCCTCGGAACGCTATCTCGAGGACGACCACCTCGTCTTCGGGTTCGAAATCCAGGGGACGGCTTACGCCGTGCCGCGATGGGTGCTGTTCCCGCACGAGCTACTGAACGCCGAACTCGACGGCGTTCCGGTGAGTCTCACCTACTGCACGCTCTGTAACGCCCCGATTCTCTACGATCGCCGACTGCCGACCAGCAGCGACGGGCCAGGGGCACACGAGGATGATACCGGTCGATCTACCCGCGACGTGCGGACGTTCGGCAACAGTGGAATGCTCGCGTCCGGCAACAAAGTGATGTACGACGAGGAGACCGAGACAATCTGGGACCAGCACGCCGGGACGCCGATCGGCGGGCCGGAACTCGGCGAGAACCCGGATCTCGTTCTCGACCAGTTCGCGGTCACGCAGACCGAGTGGGCAGACTGGAAGGCTCAGTCTCCGGATACGCTCGCGCTCGACATCGATACGGGCTACGAATACAACTACGAGCACTACGACGGTGACATCGGCTTCTTCGAGCATTACTGGAACCGTGAGGAGGTCGTCCAACCGGGCGTCGAGCGCGCTGACGGGCCGCTCCCCGAGAAGGCCTCAGTCTACGGTCTCACGGGCGACAGTGCGGACGAAGTCTGGGTCGTCCCCATCGACGCCCTCCGCGAGCGGGAGAGCGGCGTTGTCGGCGGCGAGGTGGCGGGCCGTCGCGTGGTCGCAACGCTCGATGCGACCGACGATGTGGCCGTCTACGAGGCCCCGGATCCGGCGGTCGAGCGCGTCGCGGACGAGGATGGCGTCGCCCTCATCGACCGATCAGGGACGCGCTGGGCCCTCCGCCGCAACGAACTGCGCTCTTCCGACGGCGAGACGCGCGAGCGAGTTCCCGGTCGCCACGGCCTCTGGTTCGCGTTCCGGACGCACTACGAGACGGCACACGTCGTCGAGTGACCCGACCGAGTGATCAGATCCGCTCGGAGTCGAGGCCGTCGATGCGCCGCCCTCCGGCGTCGGCCTGCTGGCTGAGGGCTTCCACCTGTCGTTCCACGTCGTCGAACCTTCGCGTCACGGTTTGCGGCCGACGCTCCGGATCATCGTCTCGTCGCTTCGGTTCTTGATCGTCGGTGTCGCTCTTAAAGAACGCACCGACGCCTATGAAGATCGGAACCGTCACCGACCCGAACAGCGGGAGGACGAACACCGTTTCGGGGTCATATTCGGACGTCGTCGCTCCCGCGAATTTTGTGTTTTGATACATCATCAGGGGCTCAATGTGACTCGTAAAAACTGCTAGAGCATTTATTTACTTACTGTTTGTACCCTTCTATCCACTAATCGGCCTCGTTACTCTCTGCTTAGACAGCATATATCTTCAGAGAAAACTATATATCTGTTTTTACGATGATTCGTGATCAGCAAGCGCGGCCTCGATGTCGTCGACGAACTCCTGATTGCCGACGTACACCGGGGTCCGGGCGTGAAGGTCGTCTTTTTCGACCGCCAGAAGCGACTGAGATCCGTCCGAGGATGATCCACCGGCGGTCTCGACGATGTAGCCCACTGGATACCCCTCGAACTGGACGCGGAGTTTGCTCTCGGGTGCGGTTTCGAGCGTCGGATACGCGAAGATCCCACCGTACGTGAGCACCTGGTTCACGTCGCCGATCATCGCTCCGCCGTAGCGGAGTTTCATCGACGGGTCCGATTCGACGTCCTCGGCGAAGTCCTCGAACTCTTCGACCCAGTTGGGCACGCGACCGCCGAACCCGTACACCGAGGGGTCGCTGGGAATGGAGACGTCCTCCTGAATGACCTGGTACTGGCCGTCCGGGTGGATGACGTACTCAGTGACGTGAGAGTCACGCGCGACCATCATCGTCGTCGTCGCCCCGTAGAGGACGTACGCCGCGCCCACCAACTGGTCGCCAGTCGCAGGGAGGTCACCGTCGTACACCGCGACGATGGTCCCCATCGCGGCGTTCGGTTCGAGATTCGACGACCCGTCCAGCGGATCGACGCACACAGAGAGTCCCGACCCGACGTCGATCGGATCGGGTTGCTCCTCGCTGGCGTACACCCCGACGCCGTCGAGTTCGCCGATCCGCGCTTCGAACAGGTCGTCGGCGTAGACGTCGGCCTCCTTCTGCGTCTCCCCGGAGGGGTTCTCGCCCTCCACGGTCGCCCGGCGACCCGGAAGCCCCTCTCTGATGTCGGGCGCGGATGTCGCGACGACGTCGAAGATGGCGTCAAGCGTCGCGCTCGTCGATTCAGCGTCGGACGGAGCGGAAGGATCAGGCATAACTGTGAGATCACTCGGATTACCGCGTGCGTGTGAACTGATCCGGTAACGGATCACATAAAATCTTTGATCAAAATCACTTGCTACCGAGGGCTCACCGCCCGAAATCGGTCACGGCCCTCTCCGTCCCGGTTCGGGCGCGTATCCGACCAGCCTCACCCGTCAGCGTCGTGGTCGCGGGCGCGCTGCCGCCACGACCACACACGGTCAGTGTCGACATCGAGCGCATCAGCGACGCTCTCTGGATCCGCCGTCGCGAGTCGTCGGACGGACCCGATCCCCGCCTTCCGGAGGATCCTCGCCACGTCGTCGCCGAAGCCTTCTACGGCGGTCAACGGAGTCGGCGCGCTTCGCTCCCGCCAGGCCGACTCCGCGTCGCGGGCGTCGCCGTCGGCGTCGTCTGACTCCGAGATTCCCCCAGCGCGCCAGGCCGCCTCGCCCGCCGTCGACGGCGACTCGTCGGAATCGGAACCGTCGTCGCCAGTATCCGAATCGCTCGTGTGACCCTGCCAGGCGGCCTCACCGGCAGTCGCATCGCCCGATCCGTCGGCTTCCGCGTCCGAGTCGGACTCCGACCAACCGGACGACTCGGCGATCCACGCGCGCTCTTCGTCATCGAGGCCGCGGATCTGGTCGGAGCGCCTGTCCAGATCGGTCCCCCCGCCGTCGAGCGACCACGAGAGCGAGTGCTCGCGACGGACCTTTGCGGCGACACCGCGATTGACGCCTGCGTCCGTCAGGTCGCGGTACGAGACGCGCTTCTTCCAGATGTCCGCGACAGAGATGTTCGACTCTGCGAGAAGCGGCGCAGTCTTCGGACCGACGAATCGGAGATCCTCGAACGTTTCCGGGACCGCCTGCGGTCGCGACGCGCCCCCAGTTGTGTCGCTGATTCCGCCTCGGTCCGCATCAGACACGTCGTCGCTGGATGCCGTGCCCGTGCTCTCCTCATCTGGGACCGTGTTCCACGGAAGCGGGATGTCGAGCGGATCCCCGTCGGGGACGTCGGCACCGCTGTCGAACCCCGGGTCCGCCACGTCGGGGTCGGGGGCGATCGACTCCTCGGACCCATCCCCATCGTCTGTCACGCTTGTCTCTCAGGTTGTATCTCCGCAGACGGTAACTTGAGTATTTCCGTCATCGTCAGATCCAATCTCAGGGTTGATAGCCTCGCCGGCGGCTTTATTCGGGGTGCCGCCGACGGTCCGACAATGGCGACGATACGTGTCGAGGGACTCAGAAAGACCTACGGCGACTTCCCCGCCGTCGTCGGCAGCGACTTCAGCGTCGACACCGGCGAGATCTTCGGCATCGTCGGGCCGAACGGTGCGGGCAAGACGACGACGCTGAAGATGTTAGCGGGCCTCGTCGAGCCGTCGGCGGGCCGTGCCGAGGTAGCCGGTCTGGACGCTGGCGACCCGGAGATGCGGCGAGATCTCGGCTTTCTCCCGGAGGAATCCCCGCTGTACGAGGATATGACTCCTCGGTCGTACCTGAAGTTCTTCGCTGATCTGTACGACGTCCCTCGCGAGGCCGCGCGCGACCGGACCGAATCGACGCTCGACCGACTCGAACTCGAACACCGCGAGCGCCGCCTCGGCGATATGTCGAAGGGGATGAAGCGAAAAGTCGCGATTGCCCGCTCGCTCGTCAACGACCCGGACCTCCTCATTTACGACGAACCGGCGTCCGGACTGGATCCGTTGACGACGAACTACGTACTGGAGTTCACGCGCGATCTTGCTGACGAGGGCAAGACCGTCGTATTCAGCGCACACAACCTCTATCACGTCGAGAGCGTCTGCGACCGGATCGTGATTATGAACCGCGGTGAGATCATCGCTCGGGGGACTATCCCAGAGATCCGCGAGCAGTACGGAACCACCGCGTACCACGTCTTTACGACCGTTCCTATCAACGGTGCAACAATTGATCACCGCGCTGACGCGGAGCGCTACCGCGCTGTCGTCGACGATATGACCGCCGTGGAGTCGGTCCGGGAGGCCGCTGCAGCGGCCGGCGGAGAGGTCGTCGACATTCGAACGCGAGAGCAGAGTCTGGAAGACATCTTCCTCGACCTGGCAAGCGGGATGCCTCCTGCGGCAGCGGGCGGTGACGGGCGTGCGCCGAATGAGGCAGCGACGGCGGCCCCGAAGGGAGCGGCGGAACAGGCGTCGGACGGCGGGCGATCCACCCCGGACACATCGAACAGGAGTCACGAGTAGTGACGCGCTCACTTCGGGAACACCTCTCGGCGATCGTGCGGATTGCCCGCTGGGAGAGTGAGCGCTCAGCCGGCGTCGTCGATCGCCGGACGGCCGCTCTCGGCGTAGTCGCGCTACTCCTCGCTGGGGCGGTGGTCGGCGCAAGCGCCATAGCCGGCGGCGTCGCACTCGACCGCGACATCTATCGCGTCGGCGTCGCCGACGACAGCCCGTACCGCGCACCAGTCGAGCGAAGCGTGGCGCTGGAAGCGAGGCAACCCGACCCCGACGCGCTCCGCGCCGGCGATGTCGATGTCCTGGTGACCGACGGCCAGGTCCGCGTCGCCGGCACGCCGAAAGGGCGCGCGGCGCTCTCGGAGTTCCGGTCTGCGGTTCGCTCGTACAACGTCGGACTGATGCGCACACAGGAAAACGGCTCCGCAGCGTTCCCCGTCGTGGTCGTTCTCCAGTACGTCTCGCGCGCCGACGGACTGCCGAAGTCCGTTACCGACGGAGATGACGGGAGTGTCGGGGGCGTCGGGGGCGGAGGAAGCGGTGGCGGGGGAGGCGACGGCGGGACGGTCACGCCCACTGACGACGGGAGCGGGTCGGCAACAGGTGGCGACGGGGGCAGCGGCCCGCTCGGCGTTCCGGGACTCGGCGGTATCAACCCGCTCGGCAGCAGTGGGTCGGGATCGCCTGCGGAGATCCAGCCGCCGTTCCCGTTCGGGTCGCTCGTCCTCGCTTTCGCCTTTCTGGTCCCGATGAACTTCGTCGTTCAGGCGTACGGCAGTACGATGCTCAACGAGCGGATCAACCGCCGCGGCGAACTGCTGCTCGTGGCACCGATCTCACCGGCCGACATCGTCGCCGGGAAGACACTGCCGTATCTGGGGGCGATGATCGCGCTGACGGCGCTCGTCGCGCTCGGTGTCGGCGGGAGCCTCGTCTCTGTCGCGGCCGTGCTCCCGATCGCCCTGGTATTTCTGGCGGCGACGTTCGCCGGGGCGATGTTCGCGCGGTCGTTCAAGGAACTCACCTTCGTGACGGTCACGGCCTCGGTGGTCCTGACCGCCTACACGTTCGTGCCGGCCATCTTCGCGAACGTCACGCCGATCGCACTCATCTCGCCGCTGACGGTCGTCGTCCGCGACCTCCAGCCCCTGCAGTCGGTGACGCCGGACGCATTCCTGTTCGCGACGGCACCCTTCACGCTCTGTGCTGGCGTGCTGTTCCTGCTGGGCGTCGGCATCTATCGGGAGGAGGATATGTTCACCCAGCGACCGGTCCCGCTGAAGTTCCTCGACGCGCTCGACGCTCGGGTGTCGCGACCGCGAGACGTCGCGATCCTCTCGGGGCTGTCGATCCCGTTCGTCTTCGTCGCGGAACTACTCGCCATCGCCGTGCTCTTCGCGCTCCCGGTGTCGCTCACGATCCCGCTGTTGCTGTTCGTCGTGGCCCTGATCGAAGAGGTCGCCAAGAGCCTTCACGTCTACGCCGCGTTCGAGAGCGGGACGTTCCCCGGAACGCGGCGCGTCGCACTCGTCCTCGGCGCGCTCTCAGGGCTCGGGTTCTTTGTCGGTGAGAAGTTCACCGCGGTGGCGCAGGTCGTCGGGCTTCCGGAGTTGGCGCTGGGGCAGGCCGCCTTCGCCCCCGCCGGGATCGGCCTGTTTTCGGCCGCCGGGTTGCTGTTTGCGCCGCTGGTGTTACACGTCGTCACCGCGGCGGTGACTGCACTCGGGGCGCAGCGGGACCTCAGGTGGTACGCGGTTGCGTTCGTCGGCAGCGTCCTGCTGCATACGGCGTACAACCTCACGGTGGTGAGTCGCTTTGGGTGACCGGACCGATCCGCGCCCGACGATCGCCCGTCGGGAACTCGGGAGCCTCCGGAAAGAAAAGACTATTATGCTCGCACTGGTCTTGCAACTGTTCATTGCGGCGTTCTCGTCGTTCCTGGTCGTCGGCCTCGTGTCGCTGTACGACCCCGGGCAGGTTCAGGGGACCGAGGTCGACGTCGCCGTAACGGGCGACGCGTCGGAGGACCTGATCCGGGCCGCACGCGAGGTTCGCGGCGTCAACGCGCAGTACTACCGCAGCGAGGAAACGGCGCTACGGGCGTTTCAGGAGTACCGGGGCACCGGCATCGACGCGGTGTTGATCGCAGAAACCCGGGACGACCGGGTGTTCGTGAGAGCGGTCGCGCCCGACGGCAACGTGCAGACGACGGTGGTCGTGGTCCAACTGCGTGAGGTGCTGCGGTCGTTCGAGGACCTGGAGCGCTCTCAGCGAGCGGCGTCTCTGAACTCCCTGCCGCTTGAGTTGCCGCCGAAGACTTCATCGAGCCCGTACTTCGGGTTCACCTACACGATACTCCTCCCGCTGTTGCTCTTCCTCCCAGTGTTCATTTCGGGGTCGATCTCGGTCGACGCACTCACCGAGGAGATCGACCGCGGAACCTTGGAGTTACTGCGAGTCGCACCAGTCTCGATGACCGACGTTGTCGACGGCAAACTCCTCGCGGCCGCCGGACTCGCCCCCGTGCAGGCCGCGCTGTGGGTGCTCCTGCTGGAACTGAACGGGACCAACGTCTCGAACGTTCCGGCGCTGCTCGCGTTGGTGGCGGCGATGGCGCTTCTGGTCTGTGCTGTCGGTGCCGCAGTGGCCCTGTTGGCCCCCGAGCGCCGGGCCGCGCAGTTTCTTTACTCGATCGGCGTTCTGGTCGTCTTCGGCGGAACCGCGGTGTTCCCGAACGGCCCCATCAACGCCGCCGCTCGGCTCGCCATCGGGAGTGGTGGCGGGGCCGAGTACGTGGCGGTGGGAGTCGTGATCGTCGCCTCGCTCGCCGCCTACGGTGGACTCCGTGGGATCGTCGGCCGGGTCGATCCGGACGCGCTCTGACCTGGTGGGGGCCGAGCACGACGTCCGAAAGCCGGAACACACACAACCCCCGGGCGTCGTGAAAGCATATGGGACTCGGAGGCACGGCAAAGAAGCTCCAGAAAGTGACGGAGATGGCCGAAGACGTCTACACGCGGCTGAACGATCTACGGGATCAGATCGTCGAGATGCGCGAGACGACCCAGGACACCGCCGATCGGGTCGATCGGCTCGAGAAGGAAACCGCGGAGATGCGGGCGATCCTCGAGACACTCGCCGAGCAGGAAGGAATCGACGTCGACACCGTGACCGCCGAGGCACACATCGCAGAGGCCGAGGCGGACGACGCTACCGCAGCGGATCGGGCGAACGACTCCGGCGAGGCTGACGGAGCGAGCGAATCGGACGCGTAATCGGAGTGCGCCGCTGACGCTCGGACGTAGACTTACCCGGCGAGCCGAGCGTGTTCGACTTTCATACACTTATCCTGGACGAAATCGAGTCCAGCCTCGGCGGCGTGGTCGCCGGCGTCCTCGTTGGTGATCCCGAGTTGGAGCCACACCGACGAGACGTCGCCGACGTCCTCGTGGCGATCGATCGCCGCGTCGACGATGTCGCCGGTTTCCTCGCTCGGCCGGAACACGTCAACGACGTCGATGTCGATTGACTCCGGGACGTCCGACAGCGAGTCGTACGCCGTCTCGCCGAGAATTTCATTGGCGAAGGGGTTGACCGGAACGATTTCGTAACCCTGCCGCTGGAGGTAGGCCGGAATGTCGTGGGCCGCTTTACCGGCGGTCGTCGAACATCCGACCACAGCCACCGTGTCGCCGTCCAGTACCGAACGGAGTCCGTCGTCGTCAGTGATGGGCATAAGTGAACAAACGTGCGCATAGCGTAAAATACTGCTGTACGAGGCAGTCAGGTCGTCCGCGTCCCGCGAAATTGGGACGAAATTTGCACAGAGTTTGCACAAACCATGAGGGGATACGGGCGTGACTCCGAAGCGAGCTTGAAAAATGTACTTCCGAGTATCGGGTCTCCATCCACGTAGATGGACCGAACCAACCTCACACGACGGCGAATACTGCGAGCTGCCGGAACAGTGACGGTCGCTGCACTGGCCGGGTGCACGACCGGTAGCGATCAGGTGACACAGACGGCCGGTGACGACGAGATGGATACGGAGACGACGGCCGGGACGGGTACTGACAGATCGATGGACAGCGAGTCAACCGAGTCGTCGATGAACGACTCGATGGGCACCGAGACGATGAACGAGTCAATAAAAACCGCGACGATGAACGAGTCAATGGAAACTGAGACAATGAACGGCTCGATGGACAGCGCTAATCAGACAGCGACCCGAGACAGAGAGATGAACGAATCCACTGGCACCGAGATGTCGGGATGATCGACGTAGATCGGCGACTGAGACTCGTGGCCGCAGCCGGTGTTAGCGGGGTCGCCGGGTCGTATGCTGTGACGGGGTACTCCCGTCAGTTTGTCGTCGCTCCGATCGATGCATTCGTCGTCAGATCGACGCCCGGCCGCATCGTCTCGTTTATGATCACAAACGTCGGCTCGGAGGCGCACGTGCTCCACATCGCGCTTGCGGTCTTCGCCGCGATTGTGGCGCTCGGAGCGGCTGGCCTGGCTGGATTCCTCGGCGCACAGCGGTTGAACCTTCGGCCCCGACTCGTGGGGCCTGTGCTTGGAGGAGTTCTCGCCTGGGGCGTCACCACGGGGCTGACGAATCTCCCGATCGAATCTCTCGGCGCGGCGATCCCGGTCGCGCTGCTCGTCACGCTGGAAGCAGTGATGGGAGATCTTGCCCGCGACACACCCACCTCGTCGCAGCGGCGGGTACTCCTCGCCGAAATCGGCTCGGTGGGAGTCGCCATACTGGCCGGTGGGGCCGGGTTGCTCCGGAGGCTCGACTCCGAGGCGACGGCGCAGACAGGGTCGGATCCCGCGGTGGTGAACGAACCGGCACAGACACCCAAACCAGCCGCTACTGACGATACCGACCCCGAACCAGGTGAGGTGGAGCAGTTGCTCACACAGGCCGAGTCTCAGTCGCTGGAGTTCGCCGGCGACGGTCTGCCTGGACTCGTCAGCGAGGTCGGCTCCTTCTACAACGTCGACATCGCGCAGTTCGATCCGGAACTGCCCCCAGAGGACTGGTCGCTGACGTTCACCGGGGAAGTCGGTGCAGAGCGGACGATCAACTTCGAGGAACTGACCGAGCGGTCCGTCGAACACCGCTACGTCACGCTGCGCTGCGTCGGCGAATCGCTCAACGGGAAGAAACTCGATACGGCCATCTGGACGGGAACGCCGCTGAAACCGCTGCTCGACGAGATCGACCCACAGGGCGCCTGCGGGTGTGCAATGCTGCGGGCAGAGGACGGGTACTTTGTGCAGTTCCCGGTCGATGCGCTCGAAGACGCGTTTCTCGCCTGGGGAATGAACGGACAGGCGCTGCCGACTTCACACGGCCATCCAGTGCGGGTGCTCGTTCCCGGTCATTGGGGCGAGACGAACGTGAAGTGGGTCTCGGAGATCGAACTGCTGAACAAGGAGGCCAAGGGATACTGGGAGAAACGCGGGTGGCACGGCACCGGCCCGGTGAATACGGTCGCCAAACTGTGGAGCGCCACGACGCTCGACGACGATCGCATCGAGGTGGCCGGACACGCCTACGCGGGAACTCGTGGAATCGAGAACGTCGAAGTCTCGACAGACGGCGGGGCGAACTGGGAAGACGCCGAACTTTCAGAGCCGCTTCCCGGCACGGACGTCTGGCGACAATGGAAGCACGTCTATCAGGCCGAGTCGAAGCACGAAGTCGTGGTCAGGGCCATCGATGGCACCGGAACGGTGCAACCGAAGGAGCAGTCGGACGCGTTCCCGAGCGGGTCGACGGGTTGGGTTTCCCAGACCGTCAGCCCCTAACCCGTATCGGGACTAATTTATAAGCACGTCCTCAATGACCCGCACATTGCGATGGAGAAGGCACTCTGGTATCTACTGGCTGGCACACGCGGCGGGGCGAACCGGGCCCGCATCATTCGCCTTCTCGACCACCGACCGCGTAACGCCAACCAACTTGCCGAGGCGCTGGAGGTGGACTACAATACGATCCGGCACCACCTCGACGTTCTTCTCGATCACGATGTCGTCGAAGCCGGCGGCGAGGACTACGGTGAACTGTACTTTCTCACTGACCGGTTCGAGGCGAACAGAGAGACGTTCGGGCGAATCGTCGATAGAGCGGAGTTCGAGATGGAGGACGAGAGCGATGATACGCACACCGACTGACGCGGTCGCACAGCCGATAGAAGCCTGCCGAGAGGGAGACGAATGACGCCCCTCCTGAGCATCGCCGCCGCGCTTTCGGTGGTGAACGTCGCTCTCCTCGTCGTGGTGAGTGTGGTCTGGGGACGCAACTACCAGACGTTTCAGTCGCCCCTCACGCTCGGACTCCTCGGTTTCGCCGCTGTCCTCGCTGTGGAGAATCTGGTGGCGCTGTTTTTCTTCTTCAGTATGGGAATGCTCTACACCGGATCGACCCTGGCACAGCAAACGGTGTTGGCGATGCGAGGGCTCCAGTTCGTCGCCGTCGTCTTCCTGACGTTCGTTTCGATGCGATAAGACTGCCGGCACTCTCGTCCGCAGACCGACTGGTAGCACACGTCCGCCCGCTACGCTTCTTGAAGAACCGAAACGAGGTGATCCGCCGCCGGCGGAACGCACGTGGCATAATAGTATGTGTGGACGAGTCCGCCGTACACGTCGCTGACTAGCGACGTGGAAACCTCGCCGCCTTCGCTCTCTGTCACTTCCTCGTGGACCTCGCTCATCTGGTAGTCGAACACCTCTCTCGCGGGCCAGTCGAGTTCGATCCGGAGCCTCTGAGGCGCACCGCCCCGCACTATCCGGAGTGCGGCGACGGCGTCGTCGTAGGCTTTCACGATCGGCGTCACCGAATTCGGCACACCGGACTCGCCCGCTCGAATCTTCTCGACAACCGTACTGAACGTCTCGATTCCGGCTAACCCGACGGCCGCCCGGAGGCACCGGTTCGCCGGCTGCAACCTGCCCCGCCGTCTCTCAAAGAACTGTTCATCGGCAAGTTCCAGAGCCATCCGGTAGAGCTCCCCTGCGGGGGTTCCTTCGATCGATCGCGAGGACGGCGGTTCGTTCGCATCGACGTACTGGCTGGCGTCCCTGTGTGCCGATGTGATATTGTACTGTTCGCTCAGCCGTTCGGCACCCGCCTGGATCGTCTCGAGAGAGGACGTCGGCTCCGACACCGACGCGCGGGAGGTCTCTCGAAACAGTTTCGCGTCCGCGAGTGCTGGCCGTGCGCCTTCGATCGACGCGGCGGCAGCGCTCACCCGGAACGGCGCGTCTCTCGGTGCTTCCGGGATCAACAGCCCCTCGCGGAACGACCGCTGAACGTCCCCGACGAGGTTCTCGACGTATTGGTGCACGAGCAGAGCTTCCAGCGGTGAGCCGCCGGCGGCGTCAACGCTTCGAGGAAGTCGTTCAGCGCTGATCGAACAGCGTTCCGCCTGGACCGGAGTGCCTGCAGATCGAACCGGCCGGTGGCCGCGGTGTACGCGGCGTTGAGGCCCGCGGCTTCGGCACGGACCAATCGGCGGTCGTCCAGCCGCTCACGCGGACCGAACGGATCCAACCAGAACGCTTCGTCCCTCTGGTTCGGATTCTCCGCTCCGGTCATCGTTCGAAACCGCTCTAAGACCTCCGATCGGCGCTCCGCAATCTTCGCCGCGAACGCCTCGTTCGGCAGGTCCGGAGACTGGGGACCCTTATCGAGGAGCGTGCGAATCCGGGATCAGTGTCTGCCGAACGCGTCCGACGGAATCGAGAGCGGGAACGCGTTCGGGCGCTGTGGGGGCGTCCGCTCCGCCAGATCAGTCAGGGCCGACTGGTCGTACGAGACGGTATCGTCGTCGCTCGAGATTACCTCGCTGGCATCGCCACACCCCGCGAGCGCCGTTCCGACACCGGCGAGCACTCGCCGACGCGAGTGACTAGTCACTCCGAACCACCGCCCGTTTCTGCAGTCGACGTCGTCGTTGCGTTCGAGGTGGGGGTGACAGGCTCGAAGTGGACCATAGACGGCCGGTCGTCGCAGGAACTGCCGAACCCCATCCCGAGGCTGTTGAACGAATCCCCGGCAAGGGGCAGCCGGATTGCGACGCCGACGGTGTCTTCGGCGTCTTTCTTACACTGCACGTCTGCCGGGCGCATATCCCGACAGTACTGGGAGTCGACGCCGTCGCCTTCTTTGGAGACGCCAGTGAGCCGCAGTTCGTAGCACTCCGGAATCGGGCGAACGAGGAGTAGCACCGACTTGGACTCGAAGTCGGTTTCGCCGATAAACCGCGCGAGTTCGTCGGCTTCGGCGACGTCGCTGAACGTCGGCACGCTCTCTGCGTCGGTGAGATGTTCGTAGAAGCGGCTCCGCTCGGACTCGGAATCGCCCGCGATGAGCGCGGCTCTCGACTCGTTCCGAACCCTCGTCAGTTCGTAATTGGTGATCGGTCGGTTCTGCTGCTGAAGGTTGGCGTCCTGAGGTGTCCTGTCGGGCATACCCGAACACCCGGCTACGCCACCGAGGTTGGAGAGGGAAGAAGCCCTGAGGAACGCCCTGCGGGACCAGTTGGGCATACGTGCGCTTCGAGTGCGATGCGATGAAGTGCGTGTGTCTCCTACCGGTCGCTGCGATCCGTGAATGGTCGTCCACTTCCGATTCCGGGACCTGTAGGTCGGCTCGGCTGTATTTAGAGAGGCAACTGGACCGGCGAGACACGACCTGCATAGAGGGCGGACGGCCGCGTTAGTATTCTAAAACTGGATGACAACTTCAGCAACTGAAGCCGGCCGATGGCCCTGATATGATTATCACCCGTTTATTGGAGTGTGATGCAAGCGAACCACTCACTGCTCGCACGACTCACCAACGAACATCCGGTCGTGGTGTTTTCCGCGCTGGCGATCGGACTCTCCTGGTCGGTATGGATCGCGACGTTTTCGGTAACTGCCCCGCGGTCGGGACTAGGGATTCTGGGGATGGCCCTCGGCGCGTTCGGTCCCGGTGCCGCGGGAGCGGTCGTGACGCGCCTCCGCGGTGAATCCGTCCGGGCCTGGCTCGCCGCGGCCTTCGACTGGCGACGGCAACTCCGCTGGTACGGGCTCGCAATCGCGGTCCCGGTGGTCGGCGTCCTCGGTGTCGCTATCGTCGTCTTTTCACTCGTCGGAGTCCCTGACAGCGGTTCCCTCGGGCAACTGGCTCCGCTTTTCGCGTTCAATCTGGTGCTGGCGACGCTGTTCACCGGCGGGAACGAGGAGTTCGGATGGCGGGGATTCGCGCTCCCACACCTTCAGCGGCGGTTCAGTGCGCTCACTGCAAGCCTCCTCGTCGGTGGCGTCTGGGCGCTCTGGCACGTCCCGATGTTCGTCTACGGCGTGTACCAGCTCTCGCCAGCCATATACGCCGCCAGCGTCATTTGCTTTGCGGTGATCCTGACGTGGTACTACAACGCGTCGGACGGCTGCGTGCTCGGCGCCGTGCTGCTTCACGGGACGGTAAACGCCGCGGTGAACGTCCCCGGGCAGGCTGTCGGCGGCGCGGCGGCGGTGCCGGTCCCCTACGCGGCGATCCTGGCCGGCGTGTTCGGGGTCGTCGCTGCCCTGCTCGTCGTCCGCTACGGCCCCGAAACGCTGTCGCACCGAGAGGTCGTCCGGCCGCGCTGGACGGCGGCCCGGTCTGCTGACGGATTCGCGTCCGATCGTGCCTCCGACGGTCCACGCGCGACTGAACCGTCCGACTGACGCCGCGATCGAACCGCGATTTCGGTCCGACCCGCGTCGATTCCGCCGTGCGAAGACCTGTTTTAGTCTCGCCGCGGAGCCCACAGACCGTAGAGAATCAGTCCCAGGCCGGCGACTTCGCTGAACTGACTGATGCTGTTAACGACCGGTGCGGGAACGTTTAATACGAGAAACAGCGTGACGGCGAGGACGCCCGGAACGAACAACACCAGGACGAATCCGGCCGCGATGTACAGCATCGGGCGGCTCTGGTTCTGCCGGTACGCCGTGTAGGCGACGTAACTGATGCCTAACCCCATAAGAACGATCAGGGCCTCACTGGCCTGGCGGACGGTGCGTAGGGCGTCGAGATCGATCGGTTGGAGAACTGCGTCGAGCATACTATCTTCCCTCTACGAAGCGTGTGAACCGGTCGGCCATCCGTTCTCCACGCGATACCGTGATCTCGAAGCCGTCGTCGCTGAGGTCGAGTTCGATACCCTCCAGTTGCGTCCGGTAGAGTTTGTAGTTCTTCCCGTCGGGGACGGGCTTGATGTCCTCCGTGACGAGGTCGTACTGTCTGAGTCGTTCGAGCCGGCGGTACACCGTCGGCTCGGAGACGCCAGCGCGGTCGCTGAGTTCTGCCGCCGAACGGGGCTCTTTTTTCGCCTCGACGAGAATCGTCCGGGCACAGTCGTCACCGAGTAGGTCTGCGAGTGCCTCGGGATCTCGCACGTCGGACACGGTATCGAATCCATCTCCCGGTTTCCCAATATGCGTTGTGTCGTTTCAAGCCCCTGATTGGGTTCACTCGGTGAAGCCACGTAGAACTGTCTCCCCGCTTCGGTCTCATCTACGACGTACAAATGTCAACGAAACGATCACCAGGGTCGACGAGAATCCTCGCCGGGACGTTGCTCCGTTCCCTCGTCGTCCTGCTCACAGTCCCCACCGGCGTCGGTCCTATCGCCGGTGGCTGGATCGCCAGCCGCGGGATTCGGCGTCAAGCGCGCGCGGTCGTCGCCGCCGCGGTAGCCGGGCTTCTCGGCGTGTCGCTCTGGACGGTGACCGTGTGGCTCGCCGTCCGGGGTGCCATCGATCCGGCGGGGTATCACGAGGGGATCGTTCACATCGGCATTCGGACAGCGTCTCCCGGGAGGTTCGTGCGGTGGCAAGAGATTGGAGTGACTCTCGTTCCGACGGTGACGGTCGCCGCGCTCTCTGTCGCCGGAGGAATCCTCGCTGCACTCTCCGATAGCCATCCCCGGACCCGTCGTGGCGACGGGTAGCCGACGGGTCGGCAGGGTTTTTATATCCGAGTCCGGATATCGGGGTATGCAACGCCGGTTGGTCCTCGGGTGCGGATCGACCGCACGCAGGACGGTCAAACGCCTCGCCGAGTGGCCCGGCGACCTGACGATCATCGCTGGCAACGACTGCACGTTGCCGGATGGGCTCGGGAACAGCGTGGAGGTCGTGCGACGTTCGCCGGACGCCCCGGACGCGTACCCGTCCGAGGTGGATCTCGTCTACGTCGCGAGCGGCGACGATGCCACCAACGCCGCCGCGGCCGAGTGCGCCCGAGAACGCTTCCCTGACGCGAAGATCGTCGGACTCCTGAGTGGTGATGCCGACCACGAATCGCGGGTACGGTTCAGTCGGGCGGTCGATCACTTCGTTGACGCGCGGCTCGCACTGCTGAATCGCCTCAACGACCTCACGCACGGACCGGGAGCCGGCCGGCTCCAGCGGTTGTTTGCGACACTCCGCGACATCGAGGGCCCGCTGGCCGTGGTGATGCACGACAACCCCGACCCTGACGCGATCGCCAGCGCGCTCGCACTCACGCGCGTGGCCTCCCGCGCCGGACTCGACGCAGACGCGTGTTACTTCGGCGAGATCTCACATCAGGAGAACCGCGCGCTCGTGAACCTTCTGGATCTCGACCTCGTGGAACTCGACGACGGAACGTCGATCGACGACTACGGCGGGGTCGCGCTGGTCGATCACTCTCGGCCCGGCATCAACGACGGACTCCCCGAGGAAACGCCGATCGACATCGTCGTCGATCACCACCCGCCGCGGGCCCACGTGGAGGCGCAGTTCGTCGATCTCCGACGGGACATCGGCGCCACCAGCACGCTCCTGTCGGATTATCTCCGACGCGCCGGAATCGACCCAGAGGAGACGCTGGGCACGGCACTGCTGTTCGGAATCCGAGTCGATACGGACGACTTCACTCGTGAAGTCACGACGACCGACTTCGAGGCCGCCGCCTGGTTGCTCACTCACGCCGACCTCGAGATGCTGGAACGCGTCGAGTCACCCAGTATGACCCCCGCTGTCGTGGAAACGCTCGCCCGGGCGATCAAGAACCGCGACGTGCGCGGCGACGCGCTGGTGACGAACGTCGGGGCGATCAGCGACCGCGACGCCCTCGCGCAGGCGGCCGACCGGATCCTGAATATGGAGGGGATCAAGATCGCCGTCGTCTACGGGTTCACCGACGGAACGGTGTACGTCTCCGGTCGGGCCCGGGGCACCGACATCGACCTCGGAGAGACGCTCAGAGATGCCCTCGACGCCATCGGCAGTGCGGGGGGGCACGCCGATATGGCTGGCGGACAGATCCCCATCGGCATCCTCGCAGAAGCGGCGGAGGATTCCGCCGAACAACTGCAGGCCATCATCACGGACGTGATCGCCGGTCGGCTCTTCGAGACGCTCGAAGACGCGACGACGCTCCTCGACGCCGGCGACGACGAGACCGACTGGACGGTCGAGTTCCCGCTCGAGGGGCACGGTGGTAAGCGGGCCGGAGCTGAGCTTCCGAGTGGTGGCAGTGCGATAGACGGTCCCGAGGAACCGCACCAGTGACCGGTGCCCTGGGCGACACAGAGGCGAAGGGACACTGCCAGTTGCGACGAGGAATACGCTTTTGCGCGGCCGCCGCGTATCGCCGACAATGAGCGGAAGACCGAAAGTCAAGGAGTATATGACTCGCGAGGTGCAGACCGTCTCGATGGACGATACGGTCGCTGACGTCGCTCGCCGGATCATCGAAAGCGACGGTCACAATGGCTTTCCGGTCTCAGATGGCCGCAAGGTCGAGGGCTTCATCACGGCCCGGGACCTACTCGTAGTCGACGACGAGGATCCGGTATTCACCGTAATGACCGAGGACATCATCGTCGCCGACCCGGATATGAACGTCATCGACGCCGCGCGCGTGATCCTCCGATCGGGCATCCAGAAGCTTCCGGTCGTGGACGACGCCGACAATCTCGTCGGGATCATCTCCAGCACTGACGTCGTTCGCTCACAGATCGAGCGCGCGACCCCGGAGAAGGTCGGGAAGTTGATGCGGACGCTCGAGAAGATCCACGACACTACCGTCCACCAGGAGCCTCGGGTCGTCGAACTCGACGAGTTGACCCCCACACAGGCTCGCGTCTACGCAGACGAACTTGAAGGACGACAGTACGAGCTCGAACGTGGCCTCGCGGAACCGCTCGTGGTCATCGACAACGGCGGCTCACTGCTTCTCGCCGACGGCCATCACCGCGTAATGGCGGCCTACCAATTGGGCATCGACGAGATGGACGCCTCGGTCATCGTGCTCGACGAGACCGTCGAACTGGGAATGCAGCGCACTGCCGAAAAGGAGGGTCTCGAATCGATCAGCGACATCGAGGTGGCCGACTACGCCCGGCATCCGTTGATCGAGACGACGCAGCGGCTACAGGAGTGACCGGGAGCGGACTCCTCACTGGGCGTCGGACTCGCTTACGACTTCGCCTTTCCACGTTTCAAGCAGCGATACAGCCGCCTCGTCGTCGTCGACGCGTTCGCGGCGGTAACCGCTCCCTTCTGGAGCCTGCTGCAGGCGGTCGAGCCTGACGACCCAGGTTCCGTCGGGACGATGTCGCCGTCGCAGCGTCGCGTACCCGTCCTCACGAGTCCATTCTATGAGGCCCTCTTCCTCTCGCGTTCGTGTCCAGTCCATACAGGGTGTATCGGCTCAACGGGGCCTGTATGTTCCGGTCTCCCCGGCTAACGACGGTCCAGAGCGAACGGGACTAGGGCTCCTCAGTCGGCGGCCTCTGGTCCGGCTGCTTCGGCGGCTTCGATGATTGCGAGGGGACCCGTGCGTGCCAAGCACTCGGGACACTGTGGATAGCCCAAGTCGTCGTACTGGACCGATTCGGCCGGGAGTTCGGCTCCACACGCAGCGCACTCAAAGAACGTTGTCCAGTCGAATTCCATAGGTTGACTTAGGAAGCATCCGTTATAATTAATCACTCATTATACCGCCAACACGGCCCGAACGCGGGTGGTCAGACGCGCGGCTGACGTTGGTATGACTGCTGACTGACGGGCGTCGGGTGTGGCCGAATGACGTTCGACAACCTTCTTGTGCGCCTGCGTGAACGCACTACGTGTGAATCCGTACGAGCGCCGCACTGAGGCGGTCCAAGCAGCGTTGGCCGACAGTGACGTGGAAGCACTGATCTGTGTCCCCGGCCGTTCTCTCCAGTACCTCACAGGGTTCGCTGACGAGCAGCGCGAACGGCACCTCTTTCTCACAGTGCCTGCCGACGGCGACGCGACGTTCTTCGCCCCCGAACTGTACGAATCACAACTCCGCTCGACCACCTGGGTCCGGAAGCTACGCACCTGGGGCGACGCCGGGGACCCGGTGGCGGGGCTCGCGGGGCTCTTCGATGACATCGGCATTTCGGCCGCACCGCGACTCCTGGTTGACGACCGAATGTGGGCGACGTTCACGCAGGATCTCCGATCTGTTCGGCCCGAGGCCGAGTTCGGTCTCGCAGGCGACGTTCTGGCCGACCTCCGAATCCGGAAGGACGAGGCGGAGCTGGAGGCGCTCAGGGCCGCCGCGCGGGCGGCCGATTCGGCGATGGAGCGCGTCCGTGCGCTGGGCTCTGACGCGGTCGGGATGACCGAAGCAGAACTCGCCGCTCGTATCGAGTCGTTCCTCGCCGACGCCGGCGGCGATGGCGTCTCCTTCGAGACGATCGTCGGCTCCGGGCCGCACGGCGCGATGCCGCACCACACGCACGGCGAGCGACGGATCGAGGCTGGTGATCCGGTCGTTCTCGATTTCGGGACGCGCGTCGACGGGTACGCGAGCGACCAGACGCGCACCGTGGTCTTCGACGGCGATCCGGGCGCGCAGTTCCGCGAGGTGCACGCGGTCGTCAACGAAGCGCAGGCGACTGCCGTCGATACCGTCGAACCCGGAGTCACTGCATCGGCGATCGACGAGGCGGCCCGTTCAGTGATCGAAAACGCCGGGTACGGCGATGCGTTCGTCCACCGGACTGGCCACGGCGTCGGTCTCGACGTCCACGAGGATCCCTACATCGTGGGCGACAACGACCGGGAACTGCAACCGGGGATGGTGTTCAGCGTCGAACCGGGGATCTACCTCGACGGTGCGTTCGGCGTCCGGATCGAGGACCTCGTAGTCGTGACTGAGGGCGGATCTGAGCGACTGAACCAGACGCCGAGAGGGTGGGAGCCGAACCCGACCGGCGAGTAGTGTTGATTGCGTCGACCTCCGGCAGTGACCCGGAGAGAATGCCCACTCCGAACATCGTTACCCTGTTCAGACGTCGCTGTCGCCGTCGGCCTCGGTCTCCTCTATCGATGGCGAACCGAGCAGCGCGTCCACGTCGACGTGGTCGTTGAGGAGGTCGCGCATCCGGTCGATGGTCTCAGCGTCGCGAGCGCGACCGGTATTGACGACCTCTTCGGCGCGGTCGACGACCGAGAGCGTGTCGCCAGTGGCCAAGAAGACCGGCACGCCCTTCTCCTCGGCGTTCCCGAGGACGGCCGGCGTCGGCCGGTGTCCCCCGGTGAGAATGATGGCGACGACTCCCGGTGCTTCGAGCGCCGCAGTGACGATCTCCGATCGATCGCCGCCGGTGATGACCGCGGCGTTCTTTGTCCGGCGGAAGTATCGCAGTGCGGCGTCGCCGCCCATCGCGCCGACGAGGAAACGCTCGACGTAGCCGTCGCGGTCACCGGCGACGAGATCCTCTGCGCCCAGTTCGGCGGCGAGCGCGTCGACGGTGACGCCCGCGAGGTCGCGCTCGCGTGAGACCACGCCGATCACGGGCACGTCGCGACGCTCGAGGAACGGGACGACCTCCTGTTCGAGTTCGTCGAACGCGGCGTCAGCGACGCCGTTGAAGAGGACGCCGGCGAGGCGGTCCCCGAACGCGTCGGCGGCGACGAGCACGTCGTCGACGCTGTTGGGCTGTTCGTAGCCGGCGACGAGCAGGACGCTGGCGTCGAGTCGGGCGGCGATGTCGGGATCGGTCAACTCGACGATGCCGCCGGTGGCCCACGAACCGCCGCCTTCGACGAGCATCAGGTCTGTATCAGCGGCGAGAGTCCCGAAGTGTTCCTCGACGATGCCACCGAGTTCTTCGGGGTCCTCTTGACCCCTGATCGCGCCGTCGATGAACGTCGGCGAGTAGACGATCGGTTCCATCTGGTGCATCTCGCTGTCGAGATCCAGTAGTTCTCTCGCGAGCATCGGATCCTCGTCGAGCGTCTTGCCGACGTTCGACTGGAGGCGGGTGCCCTTGGGTTTCATATAGCCCACCGAGAGGCCGCGCTCCTGCGCCAGGCGGCCGAGCGCGAGCGTGACTGCCGTCTTGCCGGTGCTTTCCTCCATCGAGGTGACGAGTAGGGTGTTGGTGTGCATGTGTGGGTCCTCCGTCAGAGTCGATCGGGGTCGACGGTGAGCCGTACGTCGACGGCGGAGACGCCGTCGGGGGCGGCCACCAGTGGGTTGATGTCCAGTTCCAAGATCGCCGGGAAATCGGTTACGAGTTGTGAGAGCCGCTGGATCGTCTCGACGACGCCGTCGATATCGACCGGATCACGGCCGCGTGCCCCCCGCAGGAGCGGAGCGGCGTCGATCTCGTCGGTCATCGCCGCGGCCTCGGGCCGGGAGACGGGCGCGACGCGAAACGTGGTATCCTCGAGCGTCTCGACGAAGATGCCACCCAGACCGAAGAGTAAGAGCGGCCCGAACTGCGGGTCGCGGTTCACGCCGACGATCGTCTCGACGCCGGTGTCGAGATCGACCATCTCCTGGACCTGGACGCCGATGATCGTCGCATCCGGCTGATAGTTGCGAGCCCGCGAGACCAGATCCTCGTAGGCGTCGTAAACGTTCTCGTGAGAGACGCCAACTTTGACGCCGCCGATGTCCGATTTGTGCAGGATGTCGGGGCTCACGATCTTCATCACCACGTCGCCATCGATCCCCTCGGCGATCTCCAGTGCGTCCGTGGGTGCGTCCACGATGCTGCCCTCGGGTGTCTCGATCCCGTACGCGTCGAGCAACTCCATCGCCTCGACGCCGAGCCGGGTGTCCGCTCGATCCTCGACGGCGGAGAGAATCTCCCGTGCGCGCTCTCGGTCGACGTCGAACTCGGTCGGCTCTTGGTACTCGCGCGTCGAGATGTCGCGGAACTGCGAGAGCGCGTCCAGCCCGCCGACCGCCCGCGCGGGGTCGAAGTAGTTCGGGATCCCCGCCTCACCGAGCGCGTTCTCCGCCGCATCGACGCGCGCGCCGCCCATAAAACAGGCTGCGACCGGTTTGCCGTGTTGCTCCTGCAGCGCGACGGTGTCCTCGGCCAGCGCCTCGTAATCGAGGACCGCCGTCGGACAGGCGAGGACGATGACGCTCCCGACGTTCTCGTCGGCGAGGGCGACGTCGACCGCGTCGCGGAACCGCTCGTTGTCCGCGTCGCCGACGACGTCGACGGGGTTGTAGACGTTGCCACCCGCCGGCAGCGTCTCCCGGAAGGCGTCGAGCGTCTCTTCACTGAAGGACGCCATCGAGAGCCGCGAGTCGCCGATGGCGTCGGTGGTCATCACGCCCGGGCCACCGGCGTTAGTGATCACCGCGACGCCGTCGCGCTCCGGGACGGGCTGGCTTTCGAGAACGCGAGCGGCGTCGAAGAGTTCCTGAACCGACTCCGCGCGGATGACGCCGGCCTGATCGAGACCCGCCTCGTACGCCTCGTCGGAGCCGGCGATAGTGCCGGTGTGGCTCGAGGCCGCTTGCGCCCCGGCGTCAGTTCGACCGGACTTCACGAGTACGATCGGCGTCTCCTGGGTGACTTCACGGGCGGTTTCGATGAACCGCTGTCCGTTGTCGATGCCCTCGAGATATCCGATGATCACGTCGGTCGCAGCGTCGTCACCCCACGACTCGACGAAATCGGATTCGTCGAGAACGGCCTTGTTGCCGAGCGATACCACGTCTTTGAAGCCGATACCCTGCTCGTTGGCCCAGTCGAGGACGGCTGTGATGAACGCGCCCGACTGGCTCATAAAAGACATCCGCCCCGACTCGGCGTCTTCGGGGCCGAAACTGGCATTCATACCGACCGGTGTCGACATAATGCCGAGACTGTTCGGGCCGACCAGGTCGATGTCGTACGATTCGGCGACCGCGCGGAGTTCCTGCTCGCGGGCGGCGCCGTCGCTGCCGGTCTCGCCGAAGCCCGCAGTGATGACCACCACGCTCCGAATCCCGGCCTCGCCGGCCTCGCGGACAGCGTCGACCGCGATCTCTGGCGGGACGACCACCACCGCGAGGTCGGCGTCGGTCTCCCCTACCCCGTCGAAGGCAGTGCGGTCGAAGACCGCCTCCCTGCTCGGATTCACGGGCACGACCTCACCGACGTACGAGTCGATGAGGTTCTCCATAATGGCCCGTCCGACGGAGCCCTCGCGATCGGTCGCGCCCACGACGGCGATGCGCTCGGGCGCGAACAACTCGGATAGCTCTGCCATCGTCCGGACCTACTCCGCCTCGGTGCTTAAATCCAGCCTTCGTGTACTCGGTTTCGAGTTATCGATCATTCGCAATTCGATCGTCACCGATTGCTGGCAGTCTCACGGGCTCTGATGTCGGATCAGACGGCCGCGACCGTCCCGTCGGTGAGTTCGACGAGGTCGTCCGGGGCGATTGGGAAGACCGCCGTGGGCGCGCCGGCGGCCGCCCAGACCGTCTCGTGGGTCAGGAGCGTCTCGTCGACGTAGACCGGAAGCGCCGTATCGTGACAGAACGGCGGCACGCCACCGACCGACCACCCTAAGATGTCCTTGATCGCCTCGGGATCAGCCATCGAGACGGACTCGGCATCGAGATGTGAGGCGAGTTCTGCCTCGCTCACGCGGTTCGCGCCGCTGGTCACGACGACGACGAGGTCGCCACCTGCGGCGAAGACCAGACTACTCGCGATCTGTCCGATCGCGCAACCGATTGCCTCGGCGGCGTCCGCAGCAGTCTCGGTCCCTTCTGGGAAGCTTTCGATCGTGAGATCGAGGCCATATCGATCGCGCACTCGGTCGCGAAACTCGCGGGCTCGCGGGTGCATACACGCTTACTCCGTGTCTATCGTCAAGAGTACTTCGCCGTGGGTTATCACTCCCCGGATCCCGGCAATCCCTCGTCCTCGATCCGAGTTTCGTACTTGCGGAGCGATTCGTCGAGCGCCGCCCCAGCGTCGATGTCGAGTTCCTCTGCCAACGCGAGGAGGGCGAACAGCGCATCACCCAACTCGTCACGCTGTACCGACAGTGCATCGGGGTCGGATCCGTATTTGCTGGAAGTTGTCGCATCCGCGGCCAGTTCGCCCACCTCCGCGGTCAGATCCAGCAACCGATACGCTGGCGGGGCGTGGAGATCCTTCTCGTCGAGAAACGCGGCGACGCGTCGCTGGCTGTCGAGCATCGTTCGTCCATCTGTTTCGCTCACGCAAAGTATTTTGTATCTGAAACGAAATCCCCCCGAACGCCGCTGAGCGGCTCCTCCGACTGATTTAGGTTAGCCAAAAATGATAAGCGAAATGAAATATTTATACGCGTTCGTCGTCTATTTCCGACTATGGTGGCGCTCGGAGCCTTCGTCTTCGTTTTCGTCGCAGGGTTCATCACGGCGCTCGCCACCGGACTGGGAGCGCTGCCGTTCTTTTTCATCTCGGACGTGAGCGACCGCTGGAACGTCACGTTGTGGGGAATCGCCTCGGGGATTATGCTCTCGGCGTCGGTGTTCGGACTGGTACTCGAGGCCCTCGGCGCGTACATCAGCGTCTCGCTGTCGGGGGTGTCGATCGGAGCGGTTCCGCAGCGCCAACTCGTCCTCTTGACGATTGGATTACTCGCGGGAGTCGTGCTGGTCTACATCGCCCACGATCTCATCGAGGCCGCAGAGGTCGATCCCCGGCAGTACGAGGAGGCTGATTTCAAGAAATTGATCCTTATTCTCGGGGTCCTGACGGTTCATTCGTTCCCCGAAGGCGTCGCCGTCGGCGTCTCTTTCGCCGATCTCGGTCTGGAGGGGGGAGCAGAACTGTTCGGGTTCGTCGTCCCGCTCTTGGCGATCTTTATGACCATCGCGATCTCGATCCATAACATCCCCGAGGGGATTGCAATCTCGATCCCGCTGCGCTCGATGGGTGTCGGCAACTGGAAACTCGTCTGGTGGTCGGTCTTCTCCAGTCTGCCGCAACCGGTCGGCGCAGTACTCGCGTTCTACTTCGTCCGCGTAGCGCGGCAGTTCCTTCCTGCGGGGTTCGGCTTCGCCGCCGGAGCGATGATCTATCTGGTGCTTTCGGAGTTCATTCCTGAGGCGCTCGAAGCCGGAAAAGGGCTTCCCGGTGGCGGCCGGCGGGAGTTGCTCGCTGGCGTCGCCGCGGGCGTGATCGCGATGGTGCCCCTCGCGTTCATTTGATCAGGACAGTCGACAGCCTCAGTGGCTGTGACCCATCGCCTCTTCGAGCGGGACGCCGAAGCGCTCCTCGAAGATTTCCTCCATCTTTCCGTTCAGCGCGTCGAGATCCGCCGGCGTCTCGCCCTGACTGTGGTGCACGACGGCGTGCGCCTGCTGGGCGAACGACTGGATGAGGAGGTCGCCGACGACGGCCGTGGACGACTCGCCCTGCTCTGTGAAGACGTCGGCGAGCCCCTCGGGGAGTTCGAGCTTCTCGACGTCGCCGTTCGGCGCTTCGATCGTATAGGTCTCGGTATCGACCATACGCCACCTGTGGTGGCTCGACATAAGGCTCTGTGGGACTCGACCGCGAACCGCACCAACGCGTCCGTGTCGATCAGAGTCAGACGGTGTCGGTCTGTGACCGACCGCCTCAGTCGTCGTCGGTCGTCGAGGCCGACACCGCCGCGGCGTCGTTCGACTCTGTCACCGACGGACCCGGACTCAGTTCAGACGAGAGCAGCGGTGAGACCGACTGGAACTCCAGTATCATTCCGGCGATGCCGGCGACCGAGATGAGCGCGAACCGGAGGCCGGTGATGATGGCCGAGGAACGGAGGGCGTCGATGCCGCCGCCGACGATGAGTAGCGACGCGAGACCACCCCACAGTCCGCTCCAGATCAGCCGATCGACCGTCGAGGGGTGCTCCTTACCACCGGCCGTGAGCATCCCAAGCGCCAGCGTCGAGGAGTCCGCCGACGTGACGAAGAACGTACCCACGAGCAGCTTTAACACCGCCGAGAGGACGCCGCCGAACGGAAGCGACCCGAACAGCGGGAATCGCGAGACGGAGACACCGTACTGGTCAACCGTCTGGAATATCGGCACGATGTTGTTGCGCTCGAAAAAAATGCCGCTCCCGCCCATCGAGAGGAACCACGGAATCGTGGAAGCCGTCGCCCCGATGAGGGCCGTCGCAACGACCTGTCGGATCGTCCGCCCCCTGGAAATGCGGGCGACGAACAACCCGCCGAAGGGCGCCCACGAGAACACCCAGGCCCAGTAGAACACCGTCCAGTTACCGACCCACTCGCCGGTTCCCGTCGCGTTAGTGTAGAGGCTCATCCAGAGGAACTCTCCGAAGTAACTCCCGACGGCCTGGAGCCCGGTGTTCATACTGTAGTTCGTCGGACCGAGTAGGAACGTCGCGGCCGCCAAGGCGGCGAAGACAGCCGTACTGAACAGTGATACGCGCGCGATGCCTTTCTTTACGCCGAGGGTTACCAAGACGGTGAGGGCGACTTCAGACCGGTGATCACGGGCACGGTTCCAGCGTCCCCGAGTGAGACACCGGCCGTGTCCTCCAGCCCGGTGAGGAACTGTCTGCCGACGAAGCCGAGGGTCGTGGCGATGCCGCCGATCGTCGCGAAGACCACGAGGACGTCGATCGTCTTCGCCCAGAAGCCGTCGAGATTGTCGACGCCGACGAACGGCGCGATGAGCGTCGAGACACGCATCGGCGCGTCTCTGCGGAACGCGTAGTACGCGCTCGGCAGCGCGACGATCAGAGACGGCACCCAGCAGGAGATGCCTCAGCGAAAGAGCGTATACTGGATTGCTCCGATAGCCGCCGCTGGTGTGCGAGGATCGGTGCCGATCAACGGCGGTACCGTCTCGTAGTGTGCGAGCGCTTCTGCCGGTCCCCAGAACACGATGCCAGCCGCGATACCCGCGGAGAACATCATCGAGAAGAACGACAGAAGACTGAACTCCGGATCCTCGTTCGGCTTGCCGAGTTTGATGCCACCCCAGCGGCCGAACATCAGCCAGAGGCTGAACGTCACCATCAGTAACATCGCACTGACGCACACCCACATAACCTCCGTCCAGAGGTACTCGTATATAATAGCGTTTGCACCTGATTGCACGTCTGATCGCACGCAGTCGTGCGATCGAGTGAGCGAAGACTTGCAAACGCTACTATACAAGCGATATCGAGAACCCGACCCCGAACATCACGGAGTCGAGTTCGTCCACGAATCGTCTCAGGCTCTCGCCTCCCGTACGCATACACCAAACACGGCTCGTGTAGTACGTGATCAAATATGATACTACGCGGTTCCCCCTTTCAAACACCCGAGCGAATCATCGGATCGAGACACGCGCTCACGCCGGGATGTCCACCGACTCACCGCCTCCCAAACCGTGGGGCCGAGGGTCAGTCGCTCGGGTCGGGACGGTAGCCGCGGCTGACGGCCTTCCAGCGGTTCGTGCGGAACCGCCAGAGATTGACCGCCATCGGAACCACCTTTTCAGCCAACAGCGCCGCAAGGAGGCCGGTAATCCCGATCGCCGGGACGACCGTTCCGAGCCACGCAACCGGGAGTGCGACGAGGTAGAGTCCCGCCAGCGCCGAGAGGAAGGGAATCCGAGTATCGCCCGCACCTCGGAGTGCGCCGGTCACCGAGCCGTCGACACCGAGTGCGATCACACTGATGGCTGCCACGCGGACGAACTGCGCCGACAACGCCTGATTTGCGGGGTCGTCGACGAAGATTCCGGCGATCGGATCGGCGAACCCGATAACTGCGACGGTGACGACGACGTAGATCAACAGCGAGAGTTTGACGATTCCCCACCCGTAGGCTTCGGCTTCGGACTCGCCGCCGGAACCGAGTTCCTGGCCGACGAGCGTCGAGGACGCAATCGAGAAGCCCCAGGTGAAACTCCCCATCAGTTCCCGCACCTGACGGCCGACGCCAATGGCCGCAACCGCGACGGGACCGAACGTCGCCGCGATGGCAAGCAGCGGGAAAACGACGAGGCCCTGCGCGGCACGTCGGGCGATGAGCGGGGCGGAGACGCTCGCGAGTTGTCGGAACAGTTCCCGATCGAAGAACGGCCCCGAGAGCGTGAGCGGGACGGGACTCGCTCCGCGGCCGCGGACGTACGAGCGTCCCGTCATCCCCCACGTGAACACTACTGTCACGAGCCCCGTCGACACCGCCGTGCCTAGGGCCGCCCCAGCCACGCCCATATCGAGTCCGACAACGAAGGTGGCCGAGAGGGCGATGTTCGCCACCGCTCCGCCGGCCCGGACCGCCATCGGCGTTACCGTATCGCCCACGCCGGCGTACGTCCGACTGGCGATCAGGTTCAGATACTCGAAGAAGAGTCCCGGCGCGACCACGGCGAGGTAGGTCGCCCCGTAGCCGATACTCTCTGCGTCGCCACCGAGGAGGGATACCAGTGGCTCGGCTCCGAGGCCGAAGAACGCGACGACCGGTATGCCGGTCAGAACCGAGAGGACGACGGCCAACCGGACGACGGCGGCCGCGCGGTCGTCGTCGCCGCCGCCGTAGTTCTGCGAGACCAGCGCCACGGTCCCACCGGCTAGACCGATCGCGAGGAACTTCGCGACCATCCAGAACGCGCTCGCGAGCGTTAACCCCGCGACGGCCGTGGGTCCGATGACCAGACCCACCAGCGCGAGATCGACTGTCCGCTTGGACATAATGGCGAAGCCAGTGACGACCCGGGGCCACGCTAAATCGACGGTGTCGTGAAAGTGTGGCTCCCGGATCACGCCTGCGGCGGCCAGTGCTCGCGCGATGGACGACTCGATGCGCTGGGGACGGGACACATCTGTAACAAGCACCGCCGGTGGCTAAGGGATTCCGTTCTCCGCTGAGCTGGTCACACAGATACATTATCAACGTTGATATTATTGACAGCACGCTTATATGATGTGGGGGAGAACCCAGAGTAGGGAGTCAGACACAATGGAATTGAAGAACCTCTTTACAGACGATTCGGCAGTAAGTCCAGTCATCGGCGTTATCCTGATGGTCGCGATCACCGTCATCCTCGCGGCCGTCATCGGAACGTTCGTGCTCAACCTCGG